>CAYTFO010000006.1:33341-35569 GCA_964437135.1 uncultured Roseivirgaceae bacterium
GCAGCTAATGAGTCTTAGAAAAGCTGAAGATGATTTTAAAGCCATGCTCATGGAAAGAGTAAGACAAAGAGAAAGAAATAGAGAAAGACTTAAAAACAATCAGGATCTTCAGGAACAGAGAAATCAGAGAAGGAAGAACAATTAAGATCAAAATACCTACCTACACTCCTACTAAATGAAAATCAAGTTTGCAATAATACTTTTTGCAATATTCGGATATTTTAAATCATTTTCTCAAACTGAATCTGATACGGTAGATTATGCCTTAATTCTGGACCAATTGGAAGCTGAGCTGGATTCATTTGGTATATTTTCTCTCTTTGATAGCATACTTACACTAGAACAAAAAATTCCTAATGAAATAAATATTCGGGTTGGTTATAACAGCAATGTACAAAGTGCAGGCCGGGATTTCGACATTCAACAATATGGCATAAATGCAGGTTTGTCATTTTTTCACAGATCCGGTCTATACCTGGATGCTGGTGGCTACTGGAACAGTGAAATGGATCCTCAATATAACCTTACAGTCATTTCAGCTGGATACATGAACAGTTTCTTTAAAAAATTCTCCTATGCAATTACATATGACAAATGGTTTTATAATTTCGACCAGACAGAAACCAGTTCTACTTATCCTACCAACAGTCTGGGTGGAAGTTTATATTATGATTTAAAATATATAAACCTCGGATTTGACTATAATTATTTATTTGGTGGAGAGAGTGCCCATAGATTATCACCTAATATAACAGGCTACATAAAGATTCCTACATTCTGGGGGATAAAAAGGATAACTCTCATGCCATATGTATCCATGATTTATGGTAATGACGATGTGGTAATTCAATTTGCAGGCAGTTTAATCGATATATTGCGAAGTAATATCTTTCTACAACAAAATCTTAGAACTGAGGAATTCCAGACTTTTTTAGCTAATGTTCAGCTAACCCCTGAGCAAAAGCAAAATATAGCCAGAATACAAAATAGCAGAAGGTTGTCTGATGAAAGAAAAAATAAGCTTATATCCGCAATATACCTGGCTACTGAGGAGGTACAGGATTATATTTACAATCTAATCGAAACTTCAACCGTGGAATACGGAATCATGAATTATACGGTTGCTCTTCCCCTTTCAGTTTCATTAGAAAAATTCTCCTTTTTATTATCATATTCTTACAATATTCCAAAGAAGCTTCCGGGTGAAATAGTAGAATTAGACCCTTTTGGATTTTTAAGTCTAACAATATCTTATCGTATCCCATTAAGATAAATTTCAATTCCTTCATTTAATTGAGTTAAAAAATTAACTTTGCATCCCGTAACTTTATTACAGGTATTTCATGTCCAAAACCAAATATATTTTTGTTACGGGTGGTGTAACTTCATCTCTTGGCAAAGGAATTATAGCAGCTTCTCTCGGAAAATTAATTCAGGCCCGGGGATATTCTGTTACAATACAAAAATTTGATCCGTATATTAACATAGATCCAGGTACACTTAATCCCTATGAGCATGGCGAATGCTATGTTACTGATGATGGTGCAGAAACCGACCTTGACCTTGGACATTACGAGAGATTTTTAAATACCCCTACCTCACAAGATAATAATGTTACTACAGGTAGAGTCTATTATAATGTAATTCAAAAGGAACGCGCGGGAGAATTTCTTGGTAAAACTGTACAGGTAATCCCACATATTACCGATGAAATAAAAAACAATTTCTACAAACTTGGGGATACTGGTAAATATGATGTTGTAATCACAGAAATTGGAGGATGTGTTGGTGATATCGAATCATTACCATTTATTGAAGCAGTAAGACAGGCACGATTAGAGTTGGGACCAACTAATGCCGTAGCCGTCCATCTTACTTTGATCCCATTTCTAAAGACTGCTGGTGAACTAAAGACAAAACCAACTCAGCATTCTGTTAAGGAACTTTTAGAGGCAGGAATTCAACCGGATATTTTGGTTTGTAGATCTGAAATGTCTCTAAATCAGGATATTAGAAAAAAGCTCGCATTATTTTGCAACGTACCATTAAACGCAGTTATTGAAGCTCTTGATGCAGAAACCATCTACGATGTTCCGATTTTAATGAAAAAAGAGCGATTAGATGAAAGAGTATTGACAAAACTCAAACTTAAGCACAAGAAAGAGCCAAAGATTGAACACTGGAAAGAATTTCTGGGAAAATTGAAAAATCCGACCGGTGAAGTTTCA
>CAYTFO010000006.1:35579-46335 GCA_964437135.1 uncultured Roseivirgaceae bacterium
AAGGTGAACCTGAAGTGGATTCATGCTGAAGATATCGAAGAAAGACTCATTGATAAAGACTTAGGCAATTTGGATGGGATTCTGGTAGCTCCGGGATTTGGAGAACGAGGAATTGATGGAAAATTATTAGCTGTAAAATATGCCCGAGAGAATAAAATTCCGTTTTTCGGAATTTGCCTGGGTATGCAATGTGCAGTTATTGAGTTTGCAAACAATGTCTTAAATTTGAAAAATGCCAGTTCGACTGAGGTAAACCCAAAAACCAAACATCCCGTAATTGACTTAATGGAAAGTCAGAAAAATGTAGTAAACTACGGGGGAACAATGAGGCTTGGAGCTTACGATTGTACTTTGCAGAAGGGATCTAAAGCGTATTCAGTCTATGGAAATATCAAAATAAAGGAAAGACATAGACATAGATATGAGTTTAATGACAAGTATCTCTCACAGTTTGAAAATGCGGGTATGATTGCTTCAGGTAAAAATCCGGAAACCGGACTGGTTGAAATAATGGAATTGAAGGATCACCCATGGTTCATTGGTACTCAATTTCATCCTGAGCTGCGTTCCACAGTATTAAACCCACACCCGCTTTTTGTCAAATTTGTAAAAGCAGCATTAAATCACAAAAACGAGCGATCACAAAATTAAAATTAGGATAGGTATATAATGGATAGAAATCAATTTATTGGGCTGATACTGATGTTGGTCCTGATTACAGTTTACTTTCAATTTTTTGCTCCGGAGCCAGAAGCTCCCCCAGTAGAAATTGATAATGTAACTCAATCTGATCCAGCTGTTCAAAATCAGACTGAAGCAGAAATAAAAAATACATCTCCTGTTGAATTAAATGACTCCACATCTAATGTTTTAAATACCATGAAGTATGGAACATTTGGACTATTTGCTTCAGGTGAGGAAAAGAAAATCTCAATTGAAAACGATAAGTTGATTATCACATTCAATGAAAAAGGAGGAAAAATTGATCAGGTTCAACTAAAAGAATATGATACCGATGATAATGAAATATTAACTCTGGTCAATGAAAAACATAAATTTGATCTGTTCTTTGAGCATGCTTCTAAAAGAATCAATTTCAATGATCTTTATTTCAATTCTAAAGTTGAAAACTTTCAGGATAGCACGACTGTAACATTTTCAATCTCAAATGGTGGATCTTCACTTTCCCAGGTTTATACTTTAAGAAATGGTTCTTATCAATTGGATTATAAAATTGTAAATGGTGGATTAGCATCTATTATTGATCCAAAAGATCTAAGTTATGAATGGAATGCGGCACTTCTTAAAATCGAAAGTGATCTAAAAGATGCCAGAAACAGAACATCAGTTATCTACAGAACAAAATCCGGTTCAGTTGAAGAGCTCTCAAGAACTTCACAAGATCGTAAAGAAGATGATATTGAAGAAGGTATCAATTGGGTTTCATTCAATCAGAAATTCTTTTCTTCTGCTATTATTTCAAAAAATGGATTCAGTTTGGGATATGTTACACAGGATGTTCCTGCAGATACTTCTGTAGTGAAGCAGACGTCTATGCTATTAAACATCCCTTATACTGATATTGCAAACAATAAAGCTGAGTTTTCATATTTCTTTGGTCCAAATGATTACAATATAATTAAAAATGTAGCAGATGGATTTGCCGACAATCAAAACCTTGGATGGTTATTCCTTCCATTTATAAACAAATATTTGATAATCCCGATTTTTAATTTCCTTGAGATGTTCATAGGAAATTATGGTCTGATAATTATCATAATGGTTTTAATAATCAGGTTAATGCTATCACCGCTCACCTATCGTTCCCACATCTCGATGGCGAAAATGAGAGTTTTAAAACCTGAGATTGACGAAATCAAAGAACGGGTGGGAGATGATATGACCAAAGTACAGCAGGAGCAAATGCAATTGTACAGACAGGTTGGTATTAATCCTTTAAGTGGTTGTATTCCGGTACTATTACAATTCCCAATACTGGTATCATTGTTTTATTTTATACCAAGTGCAATACAACTAAGACACGAATCCTTTCTCTGGGCAAAAGACTTATCAACTTATGATAGTGTACTAAACCTTCCTTTTACCATACCTTTTTATGGAGATCATGTTAGTTTATTTACACTACTGATGGCTATCTCTACTGTGTTGTTTACAATGGCAAACTCTCAGATGACAACTGTACAGGGTCCAATGAAAACTGTTCAGTACATTATGCCCGTGATGTTATTATTCTTTTTCAATTCATATCCATCAGGTTTGTCATACTACTATTTTGTTTCCAATATAGTTTCGTACGGCCAGATCATTCTTTTCAGAAAATTCATCAATGAGGACAAAATCAAAGCCATTCTTGATGATAATAAGAAAAAGAATAAAAATAAGAAGAAGTCAAAATTTCAAGTGCGTTTAGAAGAAGCCATGAAAGCAAGTCAGGAGGCTCAAAAAAATCGCAAAAAAAAATAAATTAAATAATCACCTTACAAATTAAGGTCTAACCTGTTGATTGTTAAAGTCATAAGAAGAAGCTTAACAATCAGCAGGTTTTTTCTTTTTGAAAAGAGATTAATTGTTCAGTTCATGTTAAATATATTTGTGTCCTTTTAAATATACCTGACTAATAAATTCATTTTTACTATGGGGAAAACAATAGCAATAGCAAATCAAAAAGGTGGAGTTGGTAAAACTACTACTGCCATAAACCTGGCAGCAAGTTTAGCAGCATTGGAGTTGAAAACATTGATCGTAGATGCTGATCCACAGGCTAATGCTACTTCAGGTGTAGGTTTGAATCCTAAAGAAATTGAAACCAGCATTTATGAATGCATGGTAGATGGAGCATCTGCTGTGAAAAGCATTCTTAAAACAGACATCAAATATCTGGATATTCTTCCTTCACATATAGATTTGGTTGGAGCTGAGGTGGAAATGGTCAATATTTCTGAGAGGGAAGAAAGAATGAGAACAGCGCTTGCACCTATAAAGGATAAATATGATTTTATCATTATTGACTGCTCCCCTTCCCTTGGACTTATTACCGTAAATGCTCTTACAGCATCTGACTCTGTGGTAATCCCTGTTCAGTGTGAATATTTTGCACTGGAGGGTCTTGGTAAATTACTGAACACTATTAAGATCATTCAATCAAGACTAAATATAAATCTAGAGATAGAAGGTATTTTGCTTACGATGTATGACCTGAGACTAAACCTTTCAAATCAGGTGGTTGAAGAAGTAAAAGTTCATTTTAAATCAATGGTATTTGATACTATTATTCCAAGAAATATTAAGTTAAGTGAATCACCAAGTTTTGGTGTTCCTGCGATCTCTCATGATGCAGAAAGTAAAGGGGCTATGAGTTATTTGAATCTTGCTAGGGAAATCATGAAAAAAAACCAGGTAAAAGCAGCTTAATATGGCCAAAGGGAGACGAACAGGACTTGGAAGAGGATTAAACGCCTTGCTGGAAGACTCTGATTCTGGGAAAGACATTAGTGGTAGCGGTGCATCTATACAGGGAACTGTAGGAGAAATTGAGGTTAAAAATATTGAAGTAAATCCATTTCAGCCCCGATCAGATTTTAACCAGGAATCTCTACAGGAACTTGCTGAATCCATTAAGGTTCAGGGTATAATACAGCCAATTACGGTAAGACAACTCAATAAGAATCAATTCCAGTTAATTTCAGGAGAAAGAAGATTACAGGCATCCAGAATCGCTGGTTTAGAAAGAGTTCCTGCTTTTGTACGAACTGCAGATGATCAGCAGATGCTTGAAATGGCATTGATTGAGAATATTCAACGTGAGAACTTAAATGCAATCGAAATTGCTTTAAGCTACCAGCGTTTGATGAGTGAGTGTAATCTAAAACAAGAGGAACTTGGTGATCGAGTAGGAAAAAATCGGACTACAGTTACAAACTATTTAAGGCTGTTGAAATTACCTCCTGATATTCAAATTGCACTTAGAGATGGGAAACTATCAATGGGGCATGCGAGGGCTTTAATTTCAATAGAAGATGTAAGTAAACAACTTACAGTTTTCAAAAAAATAATTTCTGAAGACCTTTCGGTTAGAAAAGTTGAAGAGTTAGTTCGTGGTATTTCCAGCGAAAAGAAAGAAAAAGAAAACAAAAATGCTGCAATAAATCCTGAAATAACTAAGTTACAAGAGAAATTATCTTCCCATTTTGGAACGAAGATAAGAATCAATGCTAATAAAGATAATAAAGGTGAGATCAAAATTCCGTTTACTTCAACAGATGAATTAAATAGGATTTTGGATATCATCAACGGCTAAAAATGAAGCTAAAGTCTTCTTATTTATTAATCGGATTAATACTTTTCATAAAATTCAACTCCTATTCTCAGGATGCAATTATAATTGATACTGCTTTTCTAAATCAACCGGACAGTATTACTGTATTTCAAAGTGTTTCAAAAAAAGACCCCGCAAAAGCTGCAATGTTTTCGGCAATACTTCCAGGACTTGGGCAAGCCTATAACGGGGATTACTGGAAAATCCCAATTATATATTCAGGTTTTCTGGTTATTGGTCATTTTGCCTTATATAATCATCAATACTACAATGAGTATAGAAATTCGTTAGTTGCTGAAACCGATAACGATGATCGCACCATCAATAGATTTAGTCTGGTCAATGAGAATTTCTTTACCGAGGATCGATTAACGAGAAACACAGAACAATTCAGAAGAGATAGAGATTTTTTGATAATTATGGCTGGTGTTTTGTATCTACTTAATATCGCCGAAGCAAATATTGCTGCCCATCTTAAAGAATTTGACATAAATGAAAATCTTGCCATGGAAATAGAGCCTAAAATTCAGACTGGTGGATTATTTTCGCGATCGCTTGGTATATCAGTTACCTTAAAATTTTAAATACATGAGAATCGGATTAGTTGGGTATGGTAAAATGGGTAAAACCATAGAAAAAATATTAAAAAACAGGAATCATGTAATTTCAGGGATAGTAGATCTTACTAACGAAACAAAAATTTCTGATTTGAAAGACAATGATACTGATGTAATTATTGAGTTTACCTCTCCAGAATCAGCTTATGGTAACATCAAAGAATGCATAGAATTAGATATTCCAGTGGTCTCCGGTAGTACTGGTTGGCTAAACAAAAAGGACGATTTGGTAAGATTCTGCAAAGAAAAATCAGGTAGCTTCTTTTATGCCTCTAATTTCAGTCTGGGTGTCAATATATTTTTCAAAATAAATGATTACCTGGCCAAATTAATGAATGGTAACTCTCAATATCAAGTAGATATTTCAGAAACTCATCATACTGAAAAGGTTGATAAACCAAGTGGTACGGCTATAACACTTGCAGAAGGCATCATCAAAAACAATTCAGAAAAGTCTAATTGGAAGTTAGATGAAATGAATCCATCTCCAGATGCGATTCCTATTTATTCTTACAGAGAAGAAGGTGTTCCCGGCACTCATATTATCAAATATGAATCAGAATATGATTTTATTGAAATCAAACATCTTGCTAAAAATAGAATGGGGTTTGCCCTTGGAGCCGTCATGGTAGCTGAATGGCTGCCCGGAAAACATGGATATTTTACAATGGATGATTTCTTAAAAATTTAAAGAAATATGTATTACAACGATTTTAACGCATTTACATTTTATTTTGTAGTCATTGGACTCTACATTCTCCAGGTGGTAGCTTATTACAAATTTTTTGAAAAAGCCGGAGAAAAAGGCTGGATTGCTGCAATTCCTTTCTACAACTACTACACACATATAAAAATTGTTGGGCGACCTTTATGGTGGACAGTATTATTACTTGTTCCGGTAGTTAATTTCTTTGTTGCATTAACTATTCATCTGGATTTATTAAAGTCATTTGGAAAGTACACGTATTTAGATCAGGTTCTGGGTGTGATTTTTGCTCCATTTTACATGATTTATGTTGCTTACAGTCCTTCTTCGGAATACAAAGGCGAGGCAACTAAAATGCCAAAAGTCAAAAAGAGCATTCAAAAGGACTGGATGGAGTCGATTGTATTCGCAGTATTTGCAGCTACTTTGATTAGGTGGTTTTTCATGGAGGCTTATGTGATCCCCACACCCTCAATGGAAAGATCTTTGCTAGTAGGTGATTTCTTATTCGTAAGCAAACTAAAGTACGGCCCAAGAACACCTAAAACTCCAATACAGATACCTCTTACACATGCCAAGGTTTGGGGAACAGACATCCCCTCCTATCTTGATTTTTTGAGTATGCCGATGCTGCGGTTGCCTTCTACAGGACAGGTAGAAAAGGGAGATGTCGTAGTGTTTAACTATCCACCTGAATTTGAGCATCCAAAGGATTTGCGTACACACTATATCAAAAGATGTGTAGCAGTTGCAGGTGACACTTTAGAAGTTCGCAAGGGACATGTTTTTGTAAATGGTGTTGCACAGGATGACCCAGAACTCATGCAGTATAGATATTTTGTGGAAACTGACCAGGCGATAAGAGAAAGAGTATTTGAAAGTGTAGATATTTCAGAGTATTACAGTGCTATTGGACGTGAAGGCCAAAAAGGATATGTAATTTATGCTTTGCCTGCCAGCGCAGAAAAAATCAAATCTTTCGATTTTATAAAAAATGTGACGCTGGAACTTGAACCTGAAGGTCGTGCAGAGCCCAGAATATTTCCTGATGCCCGATATTACCCCTGGAATGCAGATCATTATGGCCCATTAGAAATTCCTAAAAGAGGAATGAAAATAAAGCTAGATGAATATACTGTAGCTAAATATGGATCAACAATCCGTGATTATGAAGATTGGGATGAAGTAAAGATTGAACTTGAAAGGCTGATCATAGATGGGGAACCAGTAACAGAATATACATTTAAAAAGGACTATTATTTTATGATGGGTGATAATCGTCATAATTCTGAAGATAGCAGATACTGGGGATTTGTCTCGGAAGATTTTATTGTGGGTGAAGCTTCATTTATCTGGATGTCACTGGATAATAAAAAGAATCTGATCGGAAAAATCAGGTGGAGCAGATTGTTTGATGGTATCGAATAGTTACCAGTTAATAGGATTTAGTCCATTTTCTACAAGGTAATTATTGGTTTTTGAGAAATGTCCATTACCCAAAAATCCTTTATGAGCTGAAAAAGGAGAAGGATGAGGTGATTCAAGTACGAGATGTTTGTTTCTATTGATAACACTTCCTTTTCGCTGGGCATATGCTCCCCACAAAAGGAATACAATATTCTGTTTTTCATCTGATATAATTTTAATAACAGCATCTGTAAACTCTTCCCAGCCTTTATTTTGATGTGAACCGGGTTTCTCGGCCTCGACGGTAAGGGTTGCATTTAGTAATAGTACACCCTGTTTTGACCATCGGGATAAATTACCATTTGGCGGAATTGGTTTTTCTAGATCGCGGTTGATCTCTTTAAATATATTTAGAAGTGAGGGCGGAAATGGAATGCCCTCATTTACGGAAAAGCATAAACCATGAGCCTGATTTGGCCCATGATAAGGATCCTGTCCCAGTATTACTACTTTTGCCTGTTCAAAAGGACAATGATCAAATGCATTAAATATCTGGCTTCCAGGTGGATAAATAGTTTTAGATGAATATTCAGACTTTACAAAATCAACAAGATCTCTAAAATAAGATTTTTGAAATTCCGTAGTCAATTTTTCCTTCCAGCTTGCTTCGATTTTTACGTTCATAGAATATAAATGAAATAATAAATCAAAATGATTGCAATTATTTTTAAAATTCTTATAAATTTCAGCATTGAACACTTTTAATGTGACTACTGATATTACAAAAGGCGTGAAGGTTTCTGTAGAAACCGCATATCAACCGGAGTATTCCAACCCGGCGCAGCAGCATTTTGTATTCACATACAAAGTAACAATCGAAAACCTGGGAGATAAAACTGTACAATTAAAAACCAGACATTGGGATATAATTGACTCCATGTATCCAAAGAGAGAAGTAGATGGCGAAGGTGTGGTTGGTAAACAACCCATTCTTGAGCCTGGAAGTATCCATGAATATGTATCTGGTTGTAATTTGAGATCAGGAATAGGTAAGATGTATGGCTATTATGAAATGGAACGAGTTCAGGATGGAAAAACATTCAAAGCTAAGATTCCTGAGTTTACTATGGCTGTTCCATTCAAATTAAACTAACAAAAAAATCTTCAATTGTTTTTTAGGTTTATTGAGTATTTTAAATACTTGTTGAGAGCAAAAAACGCTCACGGTCTTCACTCTCCTTTTCTTTTCGATTTTTACAATCAATGTCTATCGAAAACAGCCTACACTACAAATAAGGAGGCAGAGTCAAAAAGGAAGACTTATCTTAAAAACAGAGAAACTGTACTCTCTTATGATTCTAAAACAAAAGCATATATTGAAAGAGAAATTGCAGACATTGCAAAAACAAGTTTATCCACTCAGAAATTTTCCAGATTTCTGGCACGCCTGTCCAATTACCTTGAATGCAAATGTATTTTAGAAACCGGAACCAGTCTTGGAATCAATACTCTATACCTGGCAAAAGAAACCAGAGCAGAAATTATTTCGATAGAAAAAAACCCACATCTCGAAAAGTACCATCAGGATATAATTGGAAAGGCTGAAAATGTAGAAATTGTATATGGAGATTTGTGTGAAAATTTCTCTGGAATTATGGTAACGAAAAACCCGGAACTCATATTTCTGGATGCCGATCATAGGTCTTCTTCAATCCTGGAGCAAATAGATATTATCAAATCAAATATCGATTCAGTGAAAGCGATTGTAATTCATGATATTTATTGGTCCCTGGATATGAAGCAATGCTGGGAGCAAATTATCCACTCAAAAGACTGGCTTTGTACTGTAGATATTTTCCATGCAGGCATTATTTTCCCAAAACTTCAAATACCCAAACAACACTTTACTATTAAGTTCTAAACAAACCTTGCAAAGCCATATCTAATAACTAATTTTGCAGCCGAAAATATTTTTTGCATATGGAGAAAGAAAATAAGGATTTAAATCCAATTGAAGAACAAGCAGTGCAGCAAAATCAAAAAACCAAGGTAATAATAGGAGTTTTGGTAGTTGCTATAGTTGCAATTGGTATTTTGATATTTTTCAACATTAGATCAAGCAATGAAAATAAGTTGAAAGAAGAAGCGCTGAATACGGCCTACATTCAACTTGATTCTATTTCTAATGAATTGGATGAAAGGATACTAACTATCTCACAACTAGGTGGAGAAATCGATACTTTATTGAAAATTAAAGATCAACTGGAATCGGAGAAGAAGGATCTTCTTGACAGAGAGAAAAGAAGGCAAAGAACTATTAGGGATTTACAGGATAAGGTTGACGGTTATCAGGAGTTATTGCTGGCAAAAGATGCTGAAATTGACCAATTAAGACAAATAAATGAGCAATTACTTTCCGAAAATACTGGTCTAAAAGTTGAAAAACAGGAACTCAATAAATCAATAAGAGAAATCAACCAAGAAAAGTCTCAGCTACAGGAAAAGGTACAACTTGCTGCAAGATTACGAATAGAGGGAATGAAAATTTTCGCTGTTAATTCTAATGGCAAGGAACGTGAATTTGAATTTAGAAACCGACATATCGATCAATTAAAAATTGAATTCACAGTTGGAGAAAATGAAGTAGCCCCTATTGAAGGTAAAGAGTTAATGATCAGAGTTACTGATCCCGATGGAAATCAAATATTTGATGTGACTAAAGGCAGCGGATCATTTATGTTTGAGAACCGGGAATTATTCTATACGGTTAAAAAAGAAATTCTTTATGATAAGAACAGTCAGAAAGTAGTGGCTTTTTATGATAAAGGAAGTGATTATGCAGTTGGTGAACATAAAGTCGAAGTATACACTGATGATTACCTGATGGGATCTTCTAGCTTTATCATCAAATAATTACATATTTTATATTTTAATTATTTAATTTTGCGGTCTTAAATAAATTTAGTTAAATGAAAAAAGATTACGAAACGGTATTCATACTTACTCCCGTTTTATCTGATGCGCAGATGAAGGATACCGTTGAAAAATTCAAAACAGTGCTTACAGATAGTGGCGCTGAGATTGTAAACCTTGAGAGTTGGGGTTTGAAAAAACTTGCGTATCCAATTCAGCACAAATCAACAGGATTTTATAATTTGGTTGAGTTCAAAGGAGATTCTGAATCTGTCAATAAACTTGAAATAGAGTTTAGAAGAGATGAAACTGTAATGAGATTCCTGACTATTGGTCTTGATAAGCATGCAGTAAAGTACAATGAAAGAAGAAGAAAAGGTGAGTTCAATAAAAAGAAAGAGGAGGTAGCAGCATGACACTTCAAAACGAACCAATCAACAGAGAACAGAAACCACAAAAATATTGTAGGTTTAAAAAGAATGGAATCAAGTATCTTGATTACAAAAACCCTGACTTTTTGATGAGTTTTATTAACGAACAGGGTAAAATACTTCCTAGAAGAATTACCGGTACAAGTCTGAAATACCAAAGAAAAGTAGCTCAGGCAGTGAAGAGAGCAAGACATCTTGCTTTATTACCATATGTTGGAGATTCATTAAAATAATTGACATGGAAGTAATTTTAAGAGAAGACATAAAAGGATTAGGGTATAAAAACGACGTTGTCAAAGTTAAACCCGGATACGGAAGAAATTATTTGATTCCCAGAGGATTCGCT
>CAYTFO010000007.1:0-12009 GCA_964437135.1 uncultured Roseivirgaceae bacterium
TTCCCCTAACCCTCAGGGTGATCATTATCATGGTAATTGGAGGCATAATTGTGTAACTTAAATAAAGAAGAAAAATGTTTCACAATAAAAATTAGTACCATGGAATTACTAGATGGAAATCCCCTGAAATTGATTTTGTTCCTGGGCAATGTATTTTTAGCATTATCTATTTTTTTAATGTTTCTATACCTGGTGCAGGTTCAGAGCTACAGATCCCGAACTAAAAAATACAAGTTCGTATCTGAGAAAGAGAGCAGATCCTGGCTCACTGCGGCTATTATCTTATCTATTGGAGTAAGTTTTTATGCCTTTGTATTGACCGACTTATCACTGGGTGGCAATGCGGTTTTGGATTATGTTATTTCCTGTGTAGTTGGTTTACTGGTAGGAGTAAGACTTGGTTATACCTTATGGTTGTTTTTAACGTATTATTATCCTTTTATTCTTGAAAAACGACTTAAGGACATTCGATTTTCAGAGATGTTATCACCCAAAACCGGACAGCCGATGACGCTGTTGAACGAAAACGAGGAAGATGCTCATCTTTCTAAAGAAATGATAGCGGAAGAAGAATCACAATCCGTGGATTATGATGTGTGGATTGATAATTCGACAGGTAAAAAAGTAATAGAAAGATACATAACCAAATACCATCCATTGGTTTGTGAGAGCTGTAATTTCCGAACATTGATGGTAAGAAACGAGGTAATCGTCAGAGAACCGCAGATGAACAAAAAAGGTATCCTTCGTAAGTATTTCGAATGCATTCAATGTGGCCATCTTGAATCTAAAGATTTTGCGATCCCAAGTTGGAATGATGAAAAACAGCTGGATAAATATGAAAAGGACTTAACAGAGATTCCTTTACATAAAAGAGGGTTCACAATGGCAGAGATGCATTAGTTTTAAAACGTAATAGCCCATACGCAAATTCATTACTTTACTGAACATAAACATATATTTTTTACCATCGTTCCAACACTATGGAGGATCAATTTTGATCTGATGATTCATCAATAGTTTTATAGAAAGTGATTACTCACATTTTCTTAACACACATTTAATAAATATCTCATTCTTATTGCTTACATTGAACCGTAATCAATTTCCGCTTTAATACTGAACCATGAAAAAAGCCACAATTCCAATTCTCTTCCTAATAATGCTGGGGAGTCTAACGGTTGCATCCTATACAGAAATGGCCGTTGAGGAACCTACGACTGAAAGCAAAACTTTATTACCATCAACAGAAGAAAATGAAAGTCTCATCGCTTTTAACACCATGATGGATGTACTTACTCACCAAAGATGTGTGAATTGCCATCCATCAGACGATGTTCCTAAGCAAGGAGAAGATAGCCACGCCCATCGGTTCGGAATCACCCGGGCAAACGGCATAGATGCTACTAACTGCAAAACCTGTCATCAAAGTTCTAATAATGAATTTTCAGGAGTACCCGGAGCTCCAGAATGGTCCCTTGCCCCTCATAAGATGAGATGGGAAGGGTTATCACGAATTGAAATTGCCAAATCCGTGATGAATCCTGAAAATAACGGCAACAGAACTCCTGAAAATATTATGCATCATTTGACCGAACATGAGTTGGTTTTATGGGCATGGGAACCCGGAGTTGGGGTAGATGGTAAACCAAGGGAATTACCACCGGTACCGGTCGATGAATATATCGCAGCTGTAAAAACATGGATCGAACTCGGTGCTCAAATTCCAAAAAAATAATCTCATTTAATAAGAAATAAATATGATCATATCATTTACAATAAACGGTACATCTCAAATGGTAGATGTAGATGAAAATACACCCTTATTGTGGGTAATCCGTGATATTTTGAATTTGAAAGGAACCAAATTCGGATGTGGGAAGGCCGCCTGTGGCGCATGTACTATCCATATAGATGGGGAGGCAGTGCGTTCTTGTTCCTACGCTGTGAAGTATGCAGAAGGAAAAGAAATCACGACGATAGAAGGATTAGGAACAAAAGAAAACCCGCATCCGGTACAACAGGCCTGGATAGACGAAGTAGTTCCTCAATGCGGATATTGTCAGCCGGGATTTATGATGGCTACAGCAGCATTGATAGCAAAAAAGCCTTACCTGACAGATGAGGACATAGATAAAAACATCATCAATATTTGTCGTTGTGGTACTTATTATCGAATGCGAAAAGCAATCAAGAAAGCTGCTCAACTTAACTCCACCTTAAACTCTTAAAATCATGGCCGAAAAAAAGAAAAAAGTATCAAGAAGAAAGTTCTTAGTAAGAGGTGGGTTGGGAACTATCGGTGTTCTGGCAGTAGGAACCTATCTGGCAAGAAACCCAATCAGAAGAGTGATTTTAGAGGCTGCCGAATCGACTATAGTGCCGTATAGTGGCTCAGGTACAGAAGCTTCCTTGTGGTTTGAACTGACAAAAGAAAACAAAGTCCTTTTTCATTCACCCAAAGTCGAAATGGGCCAGGGTATTTTCACTGCATTTTCCCAAATGATTGCAGATGAGATGGATGTCAGCATGGATCAGGTAATCGTGCAGGCAGCAGCAACTGACACTGGTATAGTAGACGGAATGAGCACAGGAGGAAGTCTTTCTGTCGCAGCATTATGGCAGCCTTTACGAGAACTGGCAGCTATGATGCGTGAGATGATTAAAACTGAAGCTGCCAGGAAAATGGGAGTAGAAGTGGCATCATTGACAACGAAAGAAGGGAAAGTTTCAGGCGGCGGCAAGTCTATGACCTATGCTGAGGTTGCTGAAGGAGTAACAGAATGGACTGAACCCTCAGATCAACCAATGCCTAAAACCAGTGGCTTTAAGCATGTAGGTAAGCCTATACCAAGAGTGGATCTGAACGATAAAGTTTTTGGAGCACCAATCTATGGTTTAGATGCTGAAATGCCAGACATGTTGTATGCTGCAATCACCCGACCCGATATTGTTGGAGCTACCTTTAAGAATGCGGATATGAGTAAAGCCTCCAAAATGCCAGGAGTTGTAAAAGTGGTTCAAATCGATGATTGGGTGGGAGTAGTGGCTAAATCATACTCTGAAGCATTAGCTGCAAAAAGAACCCTGAACGTTGAATGGAACGTTGAGAAAGTATGGACAGAAGAAGAACTCAGAGACCTATTGCAGGTTGGAAAAGGGGATAGTCAGGTTCAGCAAAAAGATGGCTCTGCTTTGTCTGAAGATGACGAAGATGCAATCGTGTTAGAATTTACTTCACCTATCGGAGCACATGCACAGCTGGAACCAAATGGCGCAGTAGCCAATTGGGAGGGAGATAAACTTACGCTTATCTTGTCCACGCAGGTGATTGGTGTTACTCAAAATGAGGTCGCCAGGGCATTGGAAATGGAGAAGGAAAATATAAACATAGTTCCAACCCATTTAGGCGGTGGATTTGGCCGTAGACTGGAGACTAATCATGCAATTCAGGCTGCTCAGTTATCCCGGGAGGTAGGTAAACCGGTGAAGTACATATTTACCAGAAAAGAAGAATTCCAAAACGATCAATTCAGACCACCTACGCATCACATAATGAAAGGCAAATTGGACGATCAGGGATCGCTAAAGCATCTGGAGCATCATTATGCCAGTGGAGATGTGGCAGTTAATTCATTAATTTTCCCATCTTTCTTAAAAACCGTGGTAGGTGCGGATATAGGAGCTGCAAGAGGTTCGGCAATCATGTATGATGTCATACCAAATAACCGAACGGTTCAATGGCATACCACTTTACCTTTTGCAACGAGTTGGTGGAGATCACTTGGACTCATGGCCAATAGTTTTGCTATAGAAAGCATGGTTGATGAAATGGCCATAAAAGCAGGAAAAAGCCCGGCGGAATTCAGACTTAATATGCTCAGCAACGATGAAACTTCGAGGAAAATAGCAAAGGTTATTGAAGTAGTTGTGGAGAAAAGCGGTTACAACGATAAAATTTCAAATGGACGTGCTATGGGACTTGCGGCCTCAATTGATGCAGGTTCACCATGCGCTCAGGTCGTTGAAGTATCTATTAAAGATGGAAAGATCAAAGTGCATAAAGTAACTGCAGCTTTTGACTGTGGATTAGCTGTTAACCCGGATCAGGTTAAAGCACAGGTTGAAGGATGTATTATCATGGGAATGAGTGCTTCATTGATGGAGCGAATGAAATTAAAGAACGGTTCGCTTCAGCCAACAATCTATGGTCCATATGAAATGGCCATGGTTAAGCATGCACCGAAAGAAATAGATGTTCACCTGGTTCAGGGTTCAGATGTACCAATGCCAGTAGGAGAACCACCATTGGGTCCGATTGCTCCGGCAATTGCAAATGCAGTTCGCAGACTTGCAGATGTTCGACTCACGGATATTCCATTGCAGAGTGCGTATGAAAAAGCTGTTAAAGAAGGAATAGCAAAGGAGATCGCATCAGTAGTGTAGTAGGTGTAGACAGATTTATAAAAACGGATGATAGTTTATGGAATTCATCTCTCAGTTTATGATATAGTAAATCTAATATTCACTGATACATTGTGATGAATGTTAAGTTCGCTTTGTTTAACCTTTAAACGATAGGAAAACGCTTCAGTATCTAAAAAAGACAGTTGAGTTTTCAGTTAGGAGGGTTAAGTTTCTTTGAAGTTTGATTCGAGGATATGTAAGACTTTTTTTGTGTCTTGTATATTGTAAAAGTTAAATATCAATACTCATTTAATCATATCTAAAATGAAGATCTTAGTCATTCTTTTCCTATCAAACTTATTTATTAATCTTAATCAGGATAAATCAGCAATACTTGGAAAATGGAAGATTGATCAGGATAATACACTCATTGAGATTACTCAGGATGGAGATCTTTTCAAAGGCACAGTGATAAAATCAGATAAAGAAAAAGCACTAGGAAAAGAGATACTTCAGGATTTTAAATTGGAAAATGGTATCTGGAAAGGGAAGTTTTATGCTGCAAAAAGAGATCGTCTTGTAGACGCTACTCTGTCAGAAACTGATGACCAGACCTTAAAAATGGAGGTTAAAGCAGGAAGAAACACAAAAACAATCAGATTAACAAAAGCTAAATAGCCTTTGTTTGATTTTCAGAAACATTTTCTTTCCCTTTGACTACCTATCAACTCACTAAAATATGCTAAAATTTAAGCTGGCTATTTTACTCAATACTTTAGTTTACCTCCTGTATGGTCAAACTAATGTAGCCATTATCACAGATCTTGAAAAAACCACACAATCCGAGTTTTTGGTCAGCACTTTGATAGAAGAAATTGATCAAACAACAGGTGTTAATTTAAAAATTGTGAGCTCAGATAAATCACAATTTTTTGACATTAAATCAGTTTCTGAAGCTCAAAATGCTTACAGAAATCTTGAAGCTGATCTCGTGATTTCTATAGGAGGAATTTCAACCAAAGCGCTTTCTAAAATGCAATCTCTTACAACACCTGTAATCGGTATTGGAGTTATTGACCCATTTATACAGGATATTCCATTTGAAAACGGTCGATCCGGGAAAAAGAACTTTACTTATTTATTGTTATCAAGGGATATCATTAAAGAGATTGAGAGTTTTAAAAAATTGGTGGATTTCGATAATCTGACCATGCTAATAGATCCTGCAATCAATAAAAGTATCGAGCAGGGAGTTGGAAGTATACTATTGGATTCTATACAGAATGAACTTGATATTCAGGTTACTATAATTGAAGCTGCAAGTGATGTGAATAGTGTGATTCAGGAGATAAGAGAATCAGAAGCGGTGTATTTATCTTCATTGATAAGTCGTGACCGAGAGTATGTTTCTGCTATTAGCGATTATCTCATACAAAAAAAAATTCCATCTTTCTCTACCTCCAGGCAACATGTTGAATTTGGGATATTGGGATCTTCATCCGGTGATAATGGTTTGCAACAAATCTTTCGAAGAATTGCAATCGTTGCTGATGACGTTCTTACGGGAAATAAAGCCTCAGAAATACCCGTTGCTGTAAATACAACTGAAAATTTTTATTTAAACATTGAAACGGCTCGCAAAATGGAGTTTTCAGCTCCTTTTGAAGTGCTTTTAACTGCCAATTTAGTAGGACAAAATACAACAGATGGTAAAGTTTATTCATTTTCTGAAATAGCTAATATCGCTTTAGAAAAAAACCTGGATATACAAATTAGTTATAAGGATATTGAAGCGGCAGGCCTGGACGCTAAGCAGAACTATTCGAATATCATGCCATATCTGAACGGGAGTCTCACCGGATCTCGAATAAACGAAGAGCGAGCAAATGCAGCAATTAATTCACCTGAAAAATCACTAAACCTTGATTTATCCATAACTCAGGTAATCTATTCTGAAGAAGTACTTGCGGCAATTAAAATAGGTCAGTATTTGAGGAATGCTCAAAACTATCAGACAGAAGTAGATATTTTAAATGTGCTTTTAGACACATACAATGTATACCTTGATGTATTGTCTGCAAAAACTAATCTTGCCATTCAACGAGAAAACCTCGATAATACACGCACAAATATGGAATTGGCAAAAATCAGGGTGGATATTGGTTCTTCATCAAATGCTGATCTCTATCGCTGGGAAAGTGAGCTGGCAAATGCTACTCAATCATTAATTGATGCTCAGGCATTTTTATTTACCGCAAGATTTCAACTTAATAATTTACTGGCTAACTCACTGGAAGATGATTTTGAAGTTAGTGATATAGGAGTTGAGGATGAGCTATTCAGATCATTTAAAAATGGGCCACTTTCTGGTTTTATTACTACACCCAAAGATCTTAAACTAGCTTCTGATTTCTTAGTGATGGAAAGTATCAAGCAAAACCCTAACAAAGGACAGTTATTGGAAAATATAAAAGCAGCGGAAAGGCAATTTAAACTCAGCAAGAGATTACTATATGTACCCACGATTTCATTTCAGGCCCAAACTACAGAAGTATTGGCAAGGGGAGGTGAAGGTTCAGAAAACCCCGATCCAGGTACACCTACTTTTGGAACAGGCTTACTGGACAACTCATGGTTTATGGGAGTAAGTTTATCTTATCCGATTTTTACAGGGTTAAGCAGAAATATTGATAAACAAAGAAATCAGGTTCAATTGGATCAACTTCAGTATTCTAATACAAGTTTAGATCAGGGGCTAGAACTAAGCATTCGGTCAAGTACTGTTGGTTTAGTAAGTGCCAGTACCAATTTGGTTTACAGCAGACAATCTGCTGAAAGTGCTACTAGAAATTTTAGCTTGGTTCAAAGCAATTACAGGGCTGGAACAGTAAATATCACACAGGTTATAGATGCACAGCAGGCTGCACTTTCTGCTCAGCTGGCAGCTGCACTTTCCGTTTACGAATTCATAGCAGCAAACCTGCAAATTGAATATGGACTCGGGTTTTTCAGTATGTTTTCTGCTGAAGAGGAGCTAAATGAATTTCAAAATAGATTTTTTGAGTATATCGCTAACAACTAATCAATCATGATAAAAGCTAGTAAATATTGGGTTTTAATCTTTCTTACAATGCTTATGCAAAACTGCGGCAGTAAGCAGGATGAGAATCAAAATAAAGAGCTTAAGGCTGTCAAGTATGGAACTGTCGAACAATCTGGTGGTGTCATAGAGAGAACATACTCAGGGATAACCAAATCAGCCTCGTTAACAAATTTAAGTTTCCGAACCGGAGGATTAATCGTAAAGATAAATGCAAGAGTGGGGCAAAGGGTAAAAAGAGGAACATTACTTGCACAGCTTGATCAGACCGATGCTAAATTGGCTTACGACCAGGCTGTAGTGGATGTTCAAAACGCTAAAGTCCAATATGATGCAGCTGCTTCGGAGTTCAAGCGAACCAAACAACTCTACGAAACTGATAATGCGTCATTAAGTGATTACGAAAGAGCTAAATCAACATACTCTAATGCTGAATCTTCTTATGAAATTTCCTTAAAAAGACTTGATCTGCAGAAATCACAAATCTCTTATACAGAGATCATTGCTCCCATGACCGGAATCATAAATGAAGTAAAAAGTGAAGTAAATGAAGTCGTCAAGTCAGGGAGTCCGATTGTCGTTATGAGCAACGAAGAAAGCAATGATATTGAGGCACAGGTGGGTATTCCGGAAAAATATATTAATGAGATTCAGAATGGAGACCAGGTCATTGTATTTATCCGTTCATTTGATCAAACTTTCAAAGGTTCTGTAACTGAGATTGGCTACACTTCCTCAACTACAAGTGTAACTTATCCGGTAACTGTTGCAGTTGAAAACTCAGGTAACAAAAGCTTACGTCCGGATATGCCGGCTGATGTTACTTATAGGTTTGGTTCGGAGGATCAGGATCCGATCTTAATTGCACCTATAAAAGCAATTGGTAGTGGAGTGGAAGGAAACTTTGTGTATAGGTTAACGAAGAAAGATGATATATATATAGCAAATAAAGTCATTGTAGAACTGGGCGAAATAACCAAGAATGGTTACGAGATCAAAGAGGGTGTTGAAGAAGGTGACCTTGTTGCAGTTGCAGGATTGAGTTCGTTATATGATGGCAGGCAGGTCAAACTTCTAGAAAAGTAAAAGATGAATCCTACAGGAATAGCATTAAAAAACAATAGGGTAACCCTATTAGCATTGATCGTCATAATTACACTTGGGATCATGCAATACGGTAATTTATCCAGAGATAGTATGCCTCCTTTTGTAATAAGAACTGCAACTATCGTGACCCAGTTTCCCGGTGCAAGTCCTGAAAGAGTGGAATCACTGGTAAGCTCTAAAATAGAAAAGGTTCTACAGGAGATACCAGAGACAGAAACCATCAACAGTCAAAGTCGGACAGGTGTTTCTATAATATCCCTAACATTAAAAGATGATGTATCAGAAGATGAATTACAGTCTATTTGGGATTTAGCTCGCAGAAAGATAGATAACATCAGAAATGATTTACCAGAAGGTATAAAAGGCCCAACACTAAATGATGAGGATATTGGAGTTGTTTTTGGAATATCTGTGGGTCTGGTTTCAGATGGTTTCGATTACGACGAAATAAAAGAATATGCTGATGATTTTAGAGATGATCTGATTGCTATTGAGGATGCTGCCAAAGTTATTATTGGCGGAACTGTAGAGGAAAAGATCTATGTCGAATACGATGAAGCTAAACTTTCATCTGTTGGATTGACGTCCAATCAATTACAAAGCATTATTTCAGGAAGTAATATCATTATTCCTTCCGGTGAAGTAAATCTATCTGATGAACGCCTTATCCTGGAAGCTTCCGGGAATTTTGAATCAGTAGAATCCATCAAAAATCTTCTGATCCCAATAGGGTATAATAACGAAACCATTCCTCTTGGGGATATTACTACGGTAAGAAGAGGCTATGTATCCCCAAAAGAATCGATAGTTCGAATAAATGGAAATCAGGCACTTGCATTATATATTTCTTTAAAAGGCGGTGCTAACATAATTGATCTCGGTAAGGCTGTGGATCAACTCATTGATGACTATAATCAATACGAACTTCCTCTGGGAATTGAAGCTGTTCGAATTGCATCACAGGATAGATATGTAGATAGCAAAATTGATGTTTTTGTTGGAAATCTGATTCAAAGTATTGTCATTGTTTTAGTTGTTATACTGCTCGTTTTAGGTTGGCGGGCAGGTGTCATTATCGCGAGTATGGTGCCCGGAACCATGATCATTACATTTTGGTTGATGGGAATTTTTGATGTGGGTCTCAACCAGGTTACCCTTGCATCATTGATTATGGCGCTAGGACTGCTCGTGGATAATGGTATAGTAATGGTTGAGTCATTACTGGAAAAACTTCAGATTGGTCAATCAAAATTTGAAGCTGCCGTAAATTCTGCGAAAGAGTTCATGATTCCTTTACTAATCTCGTCATTGACCACCTGTGCAGCTTTCCTTTCATTTTACCTTGCTCAGGGTACGATGGGGGAAATCATGGGAAATATTTTTCTGGTGATTTCTTTGGCATTGCTATCCTCTTGGCTCTTCGCTTTTACAATAATACCGCTAATTGGAACATCCCTTTTGAAAATCAAAAAAGATTCAGACCATGCCACAATTTTTGATAGGTTTCGGGGATTTTACAATCGGTTTTTAGATAAATGTCTGGCAAGACCAACACTTGTATTGGTCATTATAGCGGTTTTGTTTTTTGTCTCGCTATTTGGTTTCACAAAAGTACCCAGCATTTTCATGCCCCCCAGTGATCGGAACCTGGTAATTGTTGATATTTCATTTCCACTCGGGACACAAATTGACATTACGGATGAAAAAGTAGCATTAATTGAAAGTTTTATTAAAGACAGTCTGGAGGTCTCTGAACAGATCAATGAAGGAGTGGTTAGTTGGTCGTCTTATATTGGAAAAGGTCCAGAATCTTATGACCTCGGATATTTTGCAGCCGAACCTAATTCTTCTTATGCACATATGCTGATCAATACTACCTCTGATCACGCAAATGATATTGTCATAGATAAGTTAAGAGAATTTACTTCGGCTAACATATTTGATGCAGATATTAAAATAGACAGATTAGTAGGAGCAGGGGGAGCAGAAGCTCCCATAGAAATCCGAATTTCAAGTAGAGATTCAGATGAATTATTTGAAATTGCTGACCGAATCAAAACAAAATTGTTTGAAACTCCGGGAACGATCAATGTAAAAGACGATTGGGGTGCACGAACCAAAAAAGTATATATAAATATTGACGAAAACAGATTAGCAAAATCAGGACTCAACAATCAGGATGTCGCACTTTCCCTTTTAACTTCTCTTTCAGGATTTGATGTGGGCGATTACCGTGAAGAAGATGAATCCATTCCTATTGTCATGCGACAGGAAAACAGCGAAGAAATAAGCTATCAGGATATTGAAAATCTGAAAGTTTTTTCTCAAATCTCAGGGATCAGCACTCCATTGGCTCAAATAGCAGAGATTGAAGTACCCTGGCAATATTCAAAAATCATTCGCAGAGACCTAAAACGCAGTATTTCCATACAAAGTGGCGTGCAGGATGGTTATTTGGCGAGTGAAATAATGAAATCGTTGAGACCATATATGTCAGAAGAAGAAAAAACCTGGAAAAATGGATATTCATATGAATTTGGAGGAGAGTCGGAAGGAAGTAATAATGCGATGGGAGCGATAGCTCTTAATCTTCCGTTTTCGTTTTTCATCATCATCTTATTGCTGGTCATTCAGTTTAATTCAATAAGAAAAGCAACCATCATACTGTTTACTATACCACTAGCAATCGTTGGAGTGACAGCAGGTTTACTTGGAATGGGGTCTCTTTTTAGTTTTACAGCATTTTTAGGAATCATATCATTGGCAGGTATTATTATCAATGATGCTATTGTTTTAATTGACAAAATCGGTACTGAATTGGATGAAGGTGGTTCTTTAATAGATAGCATTAAAAAATCAGCAAACGACAGGTTCAGTCCGATATTATTAACCACACTTACTACCTCCTGTGGTATGGTGCCTTTATGGACCGGAGGTGGATTGCTGTGGTCTCCCATGGCTATTACCATGATCTTTGGTTTATTATTCGCGACAGTGATTTTATTGATATTCGTACCAGTGATTTTTAAACTCTTTTTTAGAAGTAGTAAATGAAAAAACGATCTCTGGATATTGCATTTATTTCTTTTTCGCTGATTTTATTGTTTCAGGGTTTTCAATTGAAATCACAGGATCTACAGTTGGTTGGAGTAAACTATACTTTCTTTAGGAGTTCAGAGATCGAAAACAGTCTGATTGATCAGGAAGCCCAATTTACTGAATTGATGGCATTTTTTAACATTCCAACAAAACTCAAAAACGATAAAACAATCCTGGTAAATGGTATGCAATATGCAATGGTTGCTCCTGTACTGAATAACGACCTGGTTAGAGACTATGATTTGCAAAATCTTCATTTCATTGGTTATAGATTTTTAGTCTATCATGTATTGAAA
>CAYTFO010000007.1:12019-20754 GCA_964437135.1 uncultured Roseivirgaceae bacterium
ACTGGAATATTTTAGGTATTTTGAATCCTGCTATATCCTCAACTTTTGACGAGTCATTAAATGGTGATGATTTCATTTTTAATGGCTCGATGCAAGTTATAAAACAGAAATCTGAAAAATTTTCATATGGTGCTGGAATTGTGCAAACCTTTCGTTTTGGGCGTCCACTGGTTTTACCTGTTGTACAATTTACTTTAAATTCCGAAAATTATATGTTTCGGGCAATTTTACCCCAATCCATGACGTATGAGTACTATTTTGGTAACCTGACAGCCGGAATCGAATTGGAAGTCCAGGGATCCGAGTTCAATGCCGGATATTCAAGAACCTTGCAATCAGGTGAGGTGGAGTCAATTGATAAACTGGGTTATACCAGAATGACATTAGGTCCAACAATAAAATATCGAATAGGTAAAATACTGCAGTTTGAAGCAACTGGTGGTATTGTGCCTTTTAGAAGGTTAGAGGTAAAAAGTGATTTAGTGGATGACGATGAGTATCAAATTTCAAGTGGTCCTTTTTTGAGAATTGGTGTATCAATTGTACCCCCTAAAATCAAAAAAGATGATGAGAATTATAAAAGTTTGTAATGTCATTGAGACTGGAAGCAAAGAGTCAGGTTTATTTTTTACTTATTTATTAAAAATCCACTTTTAAAGATCATTTATTAAATGTCCAAAGCTGAAAAATATCTTCCATTTATTCTTGCGATTTTAGGTCCGGCCATCAGTGTCGTAAATAATAGTTCTTTGCTTTTAATTAATGGAAAAGAATTTGTCCCCAGTTTAAATCGCTACCTGGAGGCATCCGTCTTTTTGTTATTAGTCTGGTACCTGAATAGATTTCTGATCAATGCTGAATTTAAATTAAAAGACAAAATAGGGTTGATTCCGACAACAATAATTGCAAATATTCTTTTAATAGCTCTGGTATGTCTTGTTGATTATTATTTGATAGGTGCGATTACAGCAAAATTGGGTATGCTCATACTTGTGTTACGTTTAGCAATGATAATTCTTATTTACAATGTAATAATCAGGGTATTTAATTCGCAAAGGGAACGAGTCAAACTGGAAATGCAAAACCTCTCATTACAGGCTGAGAACCTGAAATTTCAAATCGAAACGTTAAATCAACAGGTAAATCCGCATTTTTTATTTAATAGTCTAAATACTTTACTGGATTTGGTTGAAGATAATAAAGAAGCTGCGGTTAAATTTATAAGAAGCTTCTCCAATTTATATCGTATTGTTCTCCAAAGTGCAAAGCATGATTTTATACCACTTAAGGATGAACTTAAGTTTTTAGATGATTATTGGAGATTGCTAAAAATGAGGTTTAATGATGCCATTGATCTTAACCTGACCATTGATAAAACTCATCTGGATAAACAAATACCGCCCTTGTGCCTTCAGTTTTTAATCGAGAATGCTGTAAAACATAATGAAGTATCAAAAGCAGTACCCTTAGTTATTGATATCTACAATGAAGGTGATTGGATTGTGATAAAAAACAAAATAAAACCAATAAAGTATCCCGTTGCAGGGGAGAAGCTGGGGTTAATAAATCTACAGCAACGCTTTACATTGCTGCACAGACCTTTGCAATTCGGCGAAGAGAATAATCATTTTGTAGTAAAAATACCTCTTAAGCAACTTTAATTATGTCTCAAATTATAAAAACTGTAATTATTGAAGATGAGCAATCAGCAATTAATCTAATGATGAAGGAGCTGAATAATATTATTGAATTTTCATTTGACGTAATTAATACCATTGACAGTGTAAAGGAGGCAATTAATTGGCTGAGAAAAGACCAGGGTTTTGATTTAATTTTTATGGACATCCATCTCACGGATGGATTAAGCCTTGAAATATTTAATCAGGTGGAAGTTAAACGCCCCATTATTTTTACTACTGCATATGATGAATATGCTTTGCAGGCGTTTAAGGTGAATAGTATAGACTATTTACTAAAACCTATTGATCCTAAGGAATTAAAAAATGCGGTCAAAAGATTTATGGAACAACGCTCAGAGGTAAATCAAAACTACTTTAATCAATTGATGAGTTTGGCCCAGGAATTTAAACCCAATAAATATCGCTCCAGTTTTTTGGTTTCATTCCGTCATAAAATGATGATGATTGATGTCAATGATGTGGCATATTTATATATAAAAGAAAGAGGAGTATTTCTAAAAAAGAAGGATGGTGTGGAGTATGCAGTTGACTTCTTCTTAGATGATCTTGAAAAACAGCTCGACCCTGAAAAGTTTTACCGTGCGAATAGACAATTCATCATTGCCAGGTCATCAATTCATGAAATTGAACCTTATTTTAATGGACGTCTTATACTAATGGTTAAACCGGAAGCTAATACTTCAGTTGTAATTAGTAAAGAAAAAGCCTCTCATTTTAAGAAATGGGCTGACTACTAGACTATTACAAAGTAAGACGCATATTGTTTTCCTAATATTTTTCCTTAACACGCTTGAGTTTATGATTGAGATGCTTTAGACATTAATTGAGACTCTTTAGCTAATTCTTTGTTTGAAATTGACCTGTGTATAGATCATTTTGTATAAAAAAATAAAATGATTTCTAAATTCAGTTTTTCAAAAGTATTTATTTCAATAGGTTTAGTTAGTATATTAACAGGATGCAGTGAAGATGAAGTTGATACCCTTGTTATCACAGTTGATGATGCTGCAGAGTATGTTGCTGCCTCTATGGCTATCGCTACCTATGGTGCATTGTACAACATGGATTATGTAGCTGATGAAGTTAGTGTACTTTTAGAATGTAATGAATCAGACAGTAACGAGAGAACAATCAATGAATCATCAAATATTGGTGAAATAACTGTTGATATTACTATTTCAGAAGACTATTCCCTTTCATGTTCCAATGAATCAGAGATTATTTCATATAATTTTAATGCAGACCAGCTTACAACTTCAGAAAGAATAGATTCCAATACTGAAATCAGTGGTAACTGGACAGTTACTGGTGTTGAATCAGCCAACAATACGCTTACATATAATGGCACTTATTCCAGAGGGGGAGTGTGGATCTACAATCTTCATGATAATCGTACAGACAATGTAACAACAACTTTTAGTTATGAAGAAGTAAAGGCAGGTAAGGATGATAATATCATATTTGAAGGTACATCAACTTTTATGATTGATGGTAGCAGTAGTGATTCTGAAGCTTTTTCATATGAGGGTAATATTGTTTTTCTGGAAAATAATATTGCAATAGCTACTTTTGCCACTGGTGAGCAATATCAAATAGATCTAAACAATGGGGATGTAACCCCTTTATAATCAAATAGATATTTCAAATAGTATGATATTAAATAAGCAATGGTTGGCCATTTTTTTGTTAAATGGCCTTATTTTATTATCATGTTCAGATGATGATGATGAACAACCTGAAATATCTGTTTACAGAATACCTGTAATTGTACATGTAGTTCACAATGGAGAGGAAATAGGTACCGGAGCTAATATTTCTGAAGCTCAGGTTCGATCTCAGATTGATGTTTTGAATGAAGATTTCAGGAAAATGACTGGGACAAATGGCTTCAGCGAAAATGGTGTTGATACACAAATTGAATTTTACCTGGCTGAAACGGATCCTGATGGTAATGCACTTGCAGAAACGGGTATTCACAGGTACGATGGCGGACTTCCTGTCTGGCCTACAGGTCTTGCAACTACTGTTGATTCAAGATTAAAACCTGCTACTATTTGGGACCCAAATCGGTATTTCAACATTTGGACAGTGAACTTTGGTGGCTTTGTGGGTAGAAATTTACTAGGATATGCCCAGTTTCCATCAAGTTCAGGATTGCCGGGTCTTAATGATAATGAAGGATCTGCAGAAACAGATGGAGTGGTTGTAGGATATAAGTATTTTGGAAGTGCAGAGAAAGGTAATTTCCCTGACTTAAATGAAACCTATAATCTGGGCAGAACCTGTACCCATGAAGTAGGACATTGGCTGGGATTGAGGCATATATGGGGCGATGGAGATTGTTTGGTCGATGATTTTTGTGAAGATACACCAACTTCAAATGAGCCAAATTATTCCTGTGAAGAGCATTTTTCGTGTGGAAGTCGTGATATGATTGAAAATTATATGGATTATACAACTGATCAGTGCATGAATGTTTTTACCCAAAACCAAAAAGATCGTATGATACAGGTTTTAAAAAATAGCCCACGTAGAAACTCCCTTTATTAGTAAAATTCATTCAACCTGTTTTTACTGAACAGAAAACACTTACTTTTATTTATCAACACCAAAATCAATAGCTGAATCTGGTTAAAGAGGCTTTTATTTCAGTTTGATATAATCAGCTTCAGTTATGATTTCATCTACCTCGTCAAAAAATTCATTTCTGATTGTATCATTCTCGCCTTTCTTTGGCTTCATCTAGAAAGAGAAATCCTTTTCGATATTTCTTTTTGATAAAATTCAATTAAAGGGTTAAAAAATTTGAATATGACGAATTACAATAACGTCATTTTTATTCTATTGATGATGAATCCTGTGTTTTTAATGGCACAGATAGATATTACGGACTGTTGGTTAACAGAAGATGAAAATTCAATAATAGAAATCTTTAAGGAAAACGATAATACAGTAGGCGGTAAGGTTGTCTGGTTAAAAGAACCCTTAGATGCAAATGGCGAAACGCGCAAAGATGAATTGAATAGAGCTAGTTCCTTAAAAGGACGTGAGGTTATGGGAATGCAGGTGCTGGAAAATCTTACTTATGAAAATGGATTATGGAAAGGAAGTATTTATGTTGCCAAGAGAGGAAGAACTCTGGATGTTGAACTTTCTGCTAAAAAAGATGATGAACTTCAGGTTGAAGTTTCTTTTAGAGGCTTTTCAAGAACACAAACCTGGACTAAGACTGAAAAATCGAAATGAGGTTTATCATCACAACAATATTAATTATTGGATCGCTTAAGGTTAGTAGTCAAACCTATGACCGTCCGGCCCCTTTTTACGAAGCAAGCAGAGCTTTAAATTCCTTAGAAAGGGAACAGGAAATAATGGATTCTTTAAAAGGACATTATGATGGTCTATGGACCCTGGATTTTACCTATGGACAAAGGTTTATTTCAACCTACAATAGATCAAATTTTGCGGATACGGTAACCTTAACAGATTTTACAGCCAATCGTTCTTTTTTTGGTGTGGGTACTCAGCATTATATCACTGAAAATTTTGTAATGGGCTTAGGGGTTGAGTTCTTATTTCTTCAGAAGAAGCAGGAAATAACATCTTTTTATGGAACAGGGGGTAGTGGAGAAGGAAGTGGTGGATTAGGAATAAGTCTAAATTTGTCGGGTAAATATCTTTTGACCAACTGGAAATACACTCAACCCTACATTGGTGTTGCAGTTGGAGCTGATCGTTTTATGGCAAAAGGAGGTAACGTACAATTTTCACTCTATTCAGGTAGAGAAGAAGAATTATACACGCTAACGGAGAATTTTATGTCAGCAACCGTATCTACTGGTATTAGTCATCGACTTTCACCCAAAAGTTTAATTGATTTCAACATTGGATATGCTTTTACTACCAAATCAAGTCCGATAGGTGGAATTACGTCTCCAGGAGGTTTAAAGGCTTCACTTACATTACAATTCATATTAAACCTGCCTAAGTATTAATCATTTGGAGTGGTTTCTTGAGAATTTGCGTTTGAGATGGACAAATCAAAAAATTAAGATGATTATTGTCAAATCATAATTAATTGATTTTAAAACACTTCTCATTTTACCTTCAACAATTGCTTTATCCCTGAAACCATAAAAGGCCAGAGAGGAACACTATTGCGGATTTTAAATTCTTCCAGGTGATTGCTTTCATTGGTGAGGAATGCAAGGATTCGCTCAGGGTTGTTTTTTCCAAATAGACTCGAGAACAGCTTTTCGCCGGTTACTTTTTCTTTTAAAAGTACATCCAGAAGCGTCATATCGTACCAGTCAAACATCTTTTTTCTGAAGCTGTCTGTTACAACAGGACTTTGACCTGCAGCTAGCTGCTTAGCGATCCTGCTCACTTCCTTATGGGTGTTTTTGAATGTGTAACCAGTACTTGCTTTGGTATAACCTCCTGCAGTTCCAATATTGATGACATTGGAACCTACAGTAGGAGTTTTCGAAAATTTCTTCATCGACATAGGTATTACTCCAAATTCATCATGAATGATCTCATATTCATCAATCTGTAAATTGTACCGGATATACTCTTTGAGGTTTTGTTTGTACTCTTCCTTGTCCAGAAGTTCAGGTGTAAAGAGTGTGTATTCTACTAGTGCCTCGTTTGATTTCAAAGGCAAAACATACATGAATGTCAGACCATGCTTTTGCGAAACTGTAAAGTCCATCAAAGTTCCCACAGATGAATCAAAAACGTCTGTTTTTGTTTGTATAAACCAACCTTCAAAATGCTGCAATAGAGTGTCATTTTTAGACATGGTTGGATTGAAGAGTGGGGTCGAGTTGAACACATACTGACCACTGTATTTAGACTTTGGTGTTTCTACAACCGCAAGGCCGTTTTCATCTTTGATGGAATTGATTTCTTCATTGATAAAATCAACATCATGATCGGCTATATTCTTATAAATGAAATCATAATAATCTACAGACCGGATGAGTTTGTATTCATATTCCTTCATTTCGAAGATCCGATCAACAGAAGGGCTCTGGAAACGTAATTTCTTCCATCGGGCTGACACCAATTCGTCATAAAATCCGATTTCTTTCTCCCAAAAACACCAGGTACGATCATTTTGGCCTTTCTTTTTAACGCTGTCTATCACTAGAATTTTTTTATCCTGAAGTGTAGGCTGCTCCAGTATGTAGTAAAGTAGTGTAAGTCCAGCAAGTCCACCTCCGGCAAATATGTAATCGTAATCTTTGGTCATTTTCGGAAAGTTACCCTGAAATTTTGATTTATGGTTTAATAAAAGCTATTCCACTATAATCCAACTAATGAAAGGTTGATTGGTTGGAAAATTGAAATTTTGTCTATTTGTCTAATTGTCTAAGGTTAGGTTTTAGGTGGGAATAAACTTACGAGACGTTAGTTCTGGCTTTAGAACGTAATTCCCCGAATTTACGAAGCAGAGCGGAGTAAATTCTAGGGGAATCTCTTAAGAATTCAGGATTGTTATTCCTTCAACAGATTCCCCTAGGATTTTATACTAAAATCTGGGGAATGACGTATTGGAATCAGATTCCCCCTCGTGCCCTGTTATCTACTTCAGGGGGATTTTATGCTAAAATCCGTGCTTGCCCCGACCGTAGTTTCTGGCGAATGCGGATTCAATTGAACTTTCAAAACCTTTTTATGATTAATCTTAACAGGTTAGCCATCTGCTTGTATTAATTTTAATTTCTACTTCACCGTCAATAAGTATGAATAATATTCTGGTTCTGTTTGCACATCCGAAATTTGAAAGATCCCGGGTCAATAAGGTTCTGGTTGAAAGAATACGAAAAATGGAAGGTGTAACTTTTCATGATTTGTACGAACGCTACCCGGATTACAACATAGATATAGCAATTGAGAAAAATCTTCTGAATGAGCATGAAATCATCGTTTGGCAGCATCCCTTTTATTGGTATAGCTGTCCACCGTTGATGAAACAGTGGATTGATGTGGTATTAGAATTTGGGTGGGCATACGGACCCAAAGGGGATTCATTAAAAGGTAAAAAGATCATAAGCTCTATCACTACGGGTGGTTCTATGAAAGTTTACTGTGCTGAAGGAACCAACAACTATCCGGTATATGAGTTCTTAAAACCCTTTGAACAAACGGCCCGATTGTGTGGTATGGAATACTTACCGCCTTTTATGGTAATGGGAACCCATCGCTTAACGGAACCAGAACTGGAAGAATATGTAGATCAGTATGAATTGGCAATTGAAATCCTAAAAGACGGGATAGAGCTTCAATCGGTTAGAAAATACCGTTTTTTCAATGATTACCTGAAAACTTTAAAACAAACAGCGAAATGAGTGGGGGTGTTCTTTTTCAGGCTATAATATTTCTTTTAGGAGCGATTATTTGCGTTCCCATAGCCAAGCGTTTGGGCCTGAGTTCTGTGCTGGGATACCTTTTCGCTGGTATGATCATAGGACCCTATGTATTGGGTTTTATTGGGAATGAAGGTGAAGACATCATGCACTTCGCAGAATTTGGGGTAGTGATTATGCTATTTCTCATTGGTCTTGAAATAGAACCAAAAGCTTTTTGGAGAATGCGAAAAAGCATCCTGGGAATGGGTGGATCTCAACTTGCGCTCACCATGATCTTTACCTTGACAGTTCTTTACTTCATAGGCATCGAGTGGAAAGTAGCCTTAGTGATTGCTATGGCAGTAGTTCTTTCTTCTACAGCCATCGTATTGCAAACATTGAAAGAAAAAGGGTTGATGGATACAACTTATGGTGCCGCTTCCTTTTCAATTTTACTTTTTCAGGATATCATCGTAATCCCTATGCTCGCTGTTATTCCTTTACTTTCCAGTCAGGAAAGTCATGGAAATACACATTCAAATGGAGGTCATGGTGAAATGCAGACCTATTTACTGGATGGTGTGCCTCTGGGTGTTCAAACAATCGCAGTAATACTTTCGGTAGTATTAATTGTTGTTCTGGGCAGGTATCTCATCGTACCTATGCTTCGGTTGGTTGC
>CAYTFO010000007.1:20764-21202 GCA_964437135.1 uncultured Roseivirgaceae bacterium
CACAGGAGCTGCATTACTGATTGTTTTAGGATTATCTCTCCTTATGGAATCTGTTGGATTGAGCCCTGCACTCGGAGCGTTTTTAGGTGGGGTAGTTTTGGCAAACAGTGAGTTTAAGCATGAGTTGGAAAGTAATCTGGAGCCGTTTAAAGGATTGCTTTTGGGGCTGTTTTTTATCGCCGTGGGTGCTTCAATTAATTTCATAGTGATAGCTGAAAACCCATTGATGATCAGTGGCTTAGTGGTAGGAGTTATCATACTTAAAGCTGTTGCAATCTATTTAGTTGCTATTATTTTTAAGATGAAAATGGACTCAAGGTTATTGCTGGGAATTGGACTGGCACAAATAGGGGAGTTTGCGTTTGTATTATTGTCTTTTGCTTTTCAGCTCAACATCATAAGTCGTCTCGCCATCGCAGTAATGCGCCGCCAGATACC
>CAYTFO010000007.1:21212-27949 GCA_964437135.1 uncultured Roseivirgaceae bacterium
GAATATCTCGATATCATGTTGGTGATCACTGCTTTAAGTATGACGTTGGCACCTATATTATCAATTGTAAATGAACGCCTTATTCTTCCAAAAGTAGGCACTATAGAATCAGAGAAAAGAGGGATGGATCACATTGCCAAAGCTCATAAGATCATTGTGGTAGGATTCGGACATTTTGGCAGTACGGTTGTACGTTTTCTGCGTTCTCAGGGAATAGAGGCCACTGTTTTGGATCGGGATTCCAGTAGGGTAGATACACTAAGAAAAATGGGCTTTGATGTGTACTATGGGGATGCCACCCGGATTGATTTACTGGAGTCTGCAGGTATTCAGGATGCACATCTGATCGTTTTGGCAGTAGATAATCCAGATACTACTAAAGAGTTGGTTGAGATCATCCAGCATAAGTATCCGAATATCAAGCTCATGGTCCGTGCAAAAAGCAGATATGATGCTTATGAACTCCTCAATATGGGAATTCAGAATGTTTATAGAGAGACATTGGAGACTTCGGTTAAAATGGCGACAGATATCCTAAGTCAGATGGGCTTTAGAAAATACAGTATGCATAAGCAGGCTCAAAACTTTATTAAATACGATGAGGAAAGTCTGAGAAGACTTGCAAATGAACGTACAAATAGTGATGAATACATCTTTAAGGCAAAGCAGGAGATTGAACAACAGGAACGATTGCTTGAGGAAGATCTCAACCGTGGAATAGTTGAAGATCATGACTGGGAAAGTGAGCAAATGCGATTGAATCGGTCATAGTCATTCTTAAGAATGTGGTTTTCAGGTTACGTGTTTCGGGGTTTTGGGGTTACAGGTTGGTGAGTTACGGTTTTTTTGTTCAAATTCAGGCAACATCAAACAATAGAAATACAATAGATGAACCATAGTTACACTATAGCATACAATCCGCCTCCTGCGTCATCGGAAGAGTAGCATACCATAATTCACTTCAGTTTCCGTACTTCTCCTGCCATTCTTTTACGATAGGGGGCAGTTCTTCGCCTTCCGCAACAAAGATCATTGCTGCTGAATTCATACAATATCGTAATCCTGTTGGTTTAGGACCATCATTAAAGACATGGCCGAGATGTGAACCACTGCCACTATCCACAACTTCAGTGCGGATCATGCCAAGACTATAGTCCTGGATTTCCTTCACTGCATCTTCATTAATTGGCTTGTAAAAACTAGGCCAACCACTGCCGGATTTGTATTTGTGTTCAGAGCTAAATAAAGGCTGACCGGTGGCAGCCGAATAGTAGATTCCTTTTTCCTTATTATCCCAGTATTCTCCGGTAAAAGCACGTTCAGTTCCCTGCTGACGAAGAATATAATATTGTTCCTCTGTGAGTATTTTTTTCCATTCAGCTTCTGTTTTTTGAATGGGGAAATCAATACTTTCTTCTGGATAACCTGGTTTTGGCTGACAGGAACTTGTAAGATATACCAGACTCAACATAAAAATTATAGATAATCGCATAGTTTAATATAATAGAATTTTATACTGAAAAACGATCGGTTTAGCAATTTGTTTGTCCAGCTACTTAATCAAAAAGAAAATATTTATCTGATTGTCGCATATGCGATATTTTCAGTTTTAACAATCTTAACAATATTCACATTGTAAGTTTTATTAGAATCTAACTACACATCAACTACATTTGTATATATGACTGAAAAACAGCAAAAAGGAGCTTTCATTTCACATAATGAGTCTTTGACCATGAAAGATGTACTTCCTTTGTACCATTATCTTGGTTTTTCAGAAAATGAAATGGCTCTTTTTCTGGGTATGAGACCTGAAAGTCCCTACGCAGAGAAGTACATTGCAAATGAAGATCAGGAACTCAATCATTTGCAGGTTTTTGCATCACGTAGTTTAGATTTAGTTGTAAAATCAGGTATTGATAAGCTATCAAAATCAGAATTTATAGCTTGGATTAAAACTGAAAATAATACTTTGGGTGATCGAACTCCAAAGGACTTATTGCTGGATGTAAATGAACATGATTTTTTATTGGAAATGCTTAATGATTTCTTAATTTCATAATTGTAAAAATAGTTTGTATTTTTGTGTTTAGTATGCGGAAAAGCATTCTTTACATATTTCTCTCATTTTTATTAGCATTTGCTATTACTGATTATGTCTGGATTCATTTGATTCAGGATGACGAGATTTTTGTAGAGCTTCAAATTGAAAAAGAAAAAGAAGCAGAAGAAGATAAACTGCAGGAAGGTGAAACTTCTAAAGAAGAAACTGTTCACCCCATTTTTGAATTCGCATATTCAACATTTTCATCAACAGGACTTAATCTTAGTTCTGGTTTTCTGAAACAGGGAAGTTCGTATATCCCCAGTTCTTTTAAATTCAAGCCTGGTCTATATATTCTCTACAGGCAAATGAAATTAGATTTTTCAATAATTCTTTATTAAGACTACTCACTTTCAATAATTATTGAATTCAGAGGTTAAATACTTCTCCTCCTGATGTATGTAATATGTGATTCTTTGAGTAGTCATCTACAACACGAGTCTTCTCTGACTCAAATCTATCAAAAGAATTAAATCTATAATTAAAATGAAAAATCATATAATCGTCAGCTTAATACTGCTGATTTTCATAACAAGCTGTGGGTCTCATGCGGAAAAACATGAATCTTTAATGCGACTTCCAGTTACAAATCCTATTCGGAAAGATACATTAACTGTGCGAAATTATGTGGCACAGGTGCACTCTTGTAAGCACATAGAACTAAGAGCTCTTGAAAAAGGCTACATCGAAAAAATCTATGTCGATGAAGGACAATTCATAAAGAAAGGGCAATTAATGTTTCAAATAATGCCGCGTCTTTACCAGGCGGAGCTGCAAAGGGCTGAGGCAGAAACAGAATTTGCTCAGATTGAATATCAAAACACTAAAAAACTTGCAGATAATAATGTTGTGGCGCCTAATGAGCTTGCACTTGCAAAAGCCAAGTATGATAAAGCAAAAGCAGAATTAGCTTTAGCACAGGTTCATCTTGATTTCACACAGGTAAGAGCCCCGTTTGATGGGATAATGGACCACTTTCATGTAAGGGAAGGCAGTTTAGTTGAAGAAGGGGAGTTACTCACGACCCTCTCGGATAATCATGAAATGTGGGTGTATTTCAATGTTCCCGAGGCGGAATATCTTGAATACAAAAGCAAAGCGAAAAAGGATAGTTTAATGGTCGTACAATTGAAGCTGGCCAATAATCAATTATTTGAACACTCCGGAAAAGTAACTACTATTGAAGCGGATTTCAACAATGAAACGGGAAACATTGCATTCAGAGCCACATTTCCTAACCCTAAAGGTTTGCTAAGGCATGGAGAGACCGGGAATATACTGGTAAATAGACCCCTTAAAAATGCACTGATTATACCTCAGAAGGCAACCTTTGAAATATTAGATCAGAAATACGTTTTTGTCGTGGAAAATGATGGCACTGTTCATTCCAGACACATTACAGTAGGAGCAGAGCTTCCTCATTTATATGAAGTAAAATCTGGTCTGTCTGAGTCTGATCAAATTCTTCTTGAAGGACTAAGGAAAGTTCGGGATGGTGATTTGATAGAGCCTGATCTACATAAGTCTGAAGATTTGTTGAATGAACTCTACCTGTACGCAGAGTGATTTTTAATTCTAAAAATTAATCGAAAATGTTTATTAGTAGAATTATACACAGACCTGTATTGGCTATAGTTATTTCACTTATACTGCTATTTACGGGAGGTTTAGCAATCAGAACTCTTCCCATTTCACAGTTTCCAAGCATAGCTCCTACAGTTGTAAATATCTTTATAGCCTTTCCCGGATCCAGCGCAGAAGTTCTTGTCAATTCAACACTAATTCCTTTGGAGCAATCCATTAACGGAGTTCAGGACATGCGCTATATATCTTCAGATGCAACCAGTGCTGGAGAAGCGACTATACGAGTGATTTTTGAACCTGGCACTGATCCTAACGAAGCGGTCGTCAGGGTGAAAACGAGAGTTGATCAGGTAATGCCACTTTTACCACCTCTAGTTCAGCGGGAAGGAGTAATTATCACCCCAATACAACCAAGTATGTTGATGTATGTCAACCTCTACAGTACAGACAAGGATGCAGACGAGAAATTCCTGTATAATTATGCCAATGTCAACATGATTCCAGAAATACAGCGAATCAAGGGGATAGCCAGGGCTCAAATTCTAGGAAGTCGACAGTATGCAATGAGGGTCTGGCTAAAACCGGACCGAATGCGTGCATACAATATTTCAGCAGAGGAAGCAGTGGAGTCAATGCTTGAACAAAGTGTTATTGCCAGACCCGGAAGGCTGGGGAGAGCAGATGGAAAAGATGCCCAATCCCTGGAATATGTACTTACTTATCAGGAACGATACAATACGCCTGAACAATATGAAAATATTATTATCAAGGCAAATGAAGAAGGAGAAATTATTTATCTCAAAGATATCGGAGAGGTAGAGTTAGGAAGTGAGTTTTTTGATATCTATTCTAACCTTGACGGATATCCGGCTGCCTCCATCATGCTAAAACAAACAGTAGGCAGTAATGCGTCTGAAGTAATTTCTGAGGTTAAAGCAAAAATGGAAGAAATGAAGTTGCAATTTCCTCCGGGTATGGACTACAAGGTCAGCTATGATGTTTCCAAATTTCTGGATGCCTCCATTGAGCAGGTCACCCATACTTTGAGGGATGCATTCATTCTGGTAGCTCTGGTAGTATTTATTTTCCTTGGAGATTGGAGATCTACATTGATACCTATACTGGCAGTTCCCATTTCTTTGATAGGAACTTTTTTTCTGCTTCAATTATTTGGATTATCCATCAACTTGATTACACTTTTTGCTCTGGTACTTGCCATAGGTATTGTAGTAGATGATGCAATTGTAGTTGTGGAAGCTGTTCATACCAAAATGGAGGAAAAGAACCTTTCCCCTTACCAGGCTGTACGTGAAGTAATGCAGGAAATTAGTGGGGCTATCATTGCCATTACATTAGTGATGTCATCCGTATTTTTACCCATTACCTTTATGCCAGGTCCTGTGGGTACTTTCTACAGGCAATTTGGAATCACAATGGCAAGTTCGATTGTGTTATCTGCACTGGTAGCGCTTACACTCACTCCCGTACTATGTGCAATGATTCTAAAAAATAATCATGGGAAAAAAAGAAAGAAAAATGTTTTAAACCGATCTATTGATGCTTTTAATAGTGGATTTGAGAAACTCACAGGAGGGTATGTTGGAATTCTTAGACATGTAGTAAACCGAAGAACAGTAACCTGGGCAATCCTTATCGCATTCTCAGTAGGTATCTATTTGGAAAGTCAAAGTTTACCCTCAGGATTCATTCCTAATGAAGATCAGGGTACTATTTACGCCATTATTCAAACCCCACCTGGTGCAACTCTGGAACGAACCAATCGGGTAGCACATGAACTACAGGAGATTGCTTCAGAAATAGAAGATATTGAGTCTGTTTCTGTTTTAGCTGGTTACGAGATAATGACGGAAGGTAGGGGCTCAAACGCAGGTACCTGTCTAATTAACCTGAAGAATTGGTCTGATAGGGAACATACTGTTCACGAGATTATGGAGGAACTTGAAGAAAAAACACACAACCTTGGAGCCATAATTGAATATTTTGAGCCTCCAGCCGTTCCGGGATTTGGTACATCCGGTGGGTTCTCTTTGCGACTTTTAGATAAAACCAACGAAATCGACTATCAACAATTTGATAGGATCAATATTGATTTTATGGATGCATTGAAAGAGCGAAAAGAATTAACCGGATTATTCACATTTTTCGCTGCTAATTATCCTCAATATGAAATGATCATTGATAATAAAGTTGCGATGCAAAAAGGTGTGTCTATTGACAAGGCAATGGAGAATTTGAATATACTTATTGGTAGTACCTATGAACAGGGTTTTATTCGCTTTGGTCGATTTTTTAAGGTTCATGTTCAGGCATTGCCGGAATATCGAAGGTATCCATCTGACCTGGATGAGTATTTTGTGAAAAATGAACATGGCGAGATGGTACCATACTCTTCCTTCATGAGACTGGAGAAAAGGCAAGGACCTAATGAGATAACCCGATTCAATTTGTATAATTCAGCTTCTATTCGTGGACTACCCGCGAGGGGTTATACAACAGGAGATGCAATTGAAGCGATAAGAGAAGTGGCCGCAACAACACTTCCACGCGGTTATGATATTGCATGGGAGGACCTATCGTATGATCAGTCCAAAAGAGGTAATGAAGCTTTATTTATCTTCATAATTGTTCTCATTTTTGTGTATCTCGTACTGGCAGCACAGTATGAAAGCTTTTTATTGCCCTTAGCAGTATTGTTTTCACTACCCGTGGGAATATTCGGTTCATTCTTGCTCCTGAAATTGATGGGTCTGGCCAACGATGTATATGCTCAGATAGGGTTGATCATGTTGGTAGGTCTGCTTGGTAAAAATGCAGTATTGATTGTAGAGTTTGCTGTTCAAAAACATCATCAGGGAGCAACAATATTAGAAGCAGCCATAGAAGGAGCCAGGGTTCGATTCAGACCTATTTTGATGACCTCCTTTGCATTTATTGCAGGATTGATTCCCTTGGTTATTTCCCATGGAGCCGGTGCTGTTGGAAATAAAACAATTGGTGGATCCGCAATGGGTGGTATGCTTCTGGGCAC
>CAYTFO010000007.1:27959-43579 GCA_964437135.1 uncultured Roseivirgaceae bacterium
GCACCATTATAGGAGTTATCATCATACCTGGTCTTTACTACATTTTTGGTAAAATGGCCGATGGTAGAAGTATAATTAAAGATGAACACGATGAATCTCTGTCTCAGGAATATGTTCAGTCTGTGGTGGAGAATGATCGTTTGTGGGAAGATGAAAAGGAGAAGATTAAAAATTCAAAAAATTGAAAGCAATGAAATCTTTAAATTCAAAATATACATTTTTAATTGTATGGATATTTCTGTTCACTTCCTCATGTGTACCAGATCTGACTGTCAGAGATTCTACACAATCACTTCCTGATGAATATGCTACTATTCAGGATACAAGTAATCTATCTAGCATAAACTGGAAAGATTATTTTGATGATCCTTACCTGATAGCGCTGATAGATACTGCACTAAGTAATAATCAGGAGCTAAATATTTTTATGCAGGAAATGGATGTATTAAAAAATGAAGTGAGAATTAGAAAAGGGGAATATCTTCCTTTTGTCGACATAGGTGCAGGCAGTGGAATTGATAAGGTGGGACGTTATACCCGAATGGGAGCATTGGAAGCCAACAATGAGATACGGCCGGGAGAGGAATTTCCTGAGCCGCTTCCCGATTTCTTTATTGGCGCCTATGCTTCATGGGAAATTGATATTTGGAAAAGGCTTAGAAACGCGAAGAAATCTGCTTTATTAAGATACCTGGCATCTGGTGAAGGGAGGAATTTTTTGGTTACAAATCTTGTAGCAGAAGTATCCAGCGCATATTATGAATTATTGGCATTAGATAGGCAATTGGAGATTACCGTACAAAATATAGAAATCCAAACAGATGCTCTAGAAACAGTAAAGGTTCAGAAGCAATCTGCTAAAGTAACTGAATTGGCTGTGAAACGGTTTGCAGCTCAACTTGCAGGTACAATAAGTTTAAAATTTGATATTCAGCAGCGTATAATTGAAGTTGAAAATGAAATCAATTTTCTGCTTGGGAGATTTCCTCAGCCAATTGTACGGTCAGTTGATGGATTTGATAGTATAGAAATCGACTCAGTTGGAATGGGGATTCCTTCTCAACTGCTCGAAAATCGTCCTGATATTCGTCAGGCTGAACTAGAGCTTTCAGCTTCAAAACTTGATGTGAAAGTTGCCAAAGCTGATTTTTATCCAAGACTGGATATTAGTGCAAGTTTTGGGTACCAGGCTTTTAATCCTAAATTTCTACTCACATCTCCTCAATCAATAATGTTCGGTTTTGCTGGAGAGCTTATGGCTCCGCTCGTAAATAGAAATGGAATTAAAGCGCAGTATTATAGTGCAAATGCCCGACAGCTGCGGGCTGCGATTTCTTATGAACAGACAGTTCTAAATGCTTATGTGGAAGTAGTAAATCAAATATCCAGAATCCGAAATTTGGGACAGAGTTATCGATACAGGTTGACTCAGGTACAGCAATTAAATGAATCCATTGAAATTGCCAATAATCTTTTCAGGTCAGCAAGAGCTGATTATGTGGAAGTATTGCTAACACAGGAAGAAGCTTTGGAAAGTCGTTTTGAACTTGTTGAAACCAGAATGATGCAACTTATGGCCAGAGTGGATGTGTATCGATCTCTGGGTGGTGGATGGCAATGAATTGAATGATTACAATACTCAGTTATAAAGGAAGCAATGGCAACTGAGCATCAAGTAATGTTTGAAGAACATAAGTAAATGAAAGCGGACTACTCTGAGTCTTAGTATTTCAAAAAAAAGATAGCATGTCTTATCGGGTATGCTATTTTTTTAGGAATTTTTCCAGTTTCCTGAGTCCGATTTAGACTGACTTTAAACTACATATCCTTACCAATCCTCAACTACCATTTCGTACTGGAAATCCCATCTTTACCCAGACCAAAATCCCTTCATCAAGAATGGCTGCATTTTTATAGCCATAACGTTTCAGCGTATTTAGCACTCTTCCCGAAGCCGCATGCGGACATGCACAATAAATTACAATCTGGGTTCCATCGTTAGGAATATCATTGACAAAGTTCTCAGGTTCTTCATAATAGGGTACAGGTGCCGCTCCCGGAATTTGCATCTGTCGCCAGGCAACTTCTGACCTTGCATCCAGTATAATCATCCGTTTACCTTCCTGAAAGGCTTTATTTACCTGCTCTGCTGATACAAAACGATCTTCACGAAGATTGAAAACTGGTGCGGCACTATCCGGGTTTAACACATACTGATCAGGTGTTGGTACAGTTACTGTATCCGGTTCAGGTATATCCCAACCCGATGCCCGGCTTCTCAGGAATGCAGTTAGGCCGTCAATTTCATTGCTATCTAAGCTGTCTTTGAAAGCGATCATAGGTGTTCCATCTCGTCCTTCAGCAATTGCATACCGTAAAAAATGATCAGTAGCTGTTGCCAATAGCATAGGGTTTGCAAGAGCAGGAGCAGAAATGCCTTCTCCTTTTTCTCCATGACAGGTGACACAATTTTGGGTGTAAAGCGCAGATCCAAGTGCGATGTCACCCGTGACAGGTTCCCTGGAAAGTTCTATGGGCTCATCCACTTCAGCCAATTGCTGTAGATACTCCAGTAACAATTCAATTTCTATATATTCCAACGGCCCTCCCTGATTATCAAGGTATCCGGCCATTGCTGTATTAGCTCTGCCATACTGAATGGTATAACGCATAAAATTATTATTCATGCTGGTTGCCAACAGTGATTTTGATTGGAGGGAAGGAGCATGATCAGCAGCATATCCTTCTCTGTTTTCACCATGACAAAGTGCACAATACTTTGTGTACAAATTGGAGGCGTGAAGTACAGCTAAAGAATCTAATTCATCACCAGGTGTCAGTTTACGAGTCAGGAGTGCCTGTTCTTCAGGTTCCTGAACAAATTCCAGTTGAACACCAAATGCAAAATCCGACAAGATAGTTAGTCTGTCTTCTGTTTTTAGTAAAGCGGAATCCGGCAACTCATTGATAAAATACTGATAGGTTGAATCCAGATTTTCTACATCAAACTCCACCGCATAGACTCGATCTGTGAATTTAGAAAGTTGCGGGTTGTCCCGGGTGGTAACTAGTTGAATCTCCTGATGACGATAAATGGGATATCTAACCATTTGATCTGTCTTATTCAATGCTTTAAAACCCATTTTATCGTATTGCGCTGAAGAAGAGACCAGGTCATCTACTGCGATTTTTATAGCTGATAAACCCACAACTCCATTTGGATTCTCACGAAACATCCGAGTAAAGATGTAGTAAGTGTTCCATTCTTTCTGAAGTTTTTTGTAATCAGCACTGGTACTTTGGATAAATCTGGGTTGAATGAAAGAAGGATTATCAATATTGAAATCAAGGCTCTTTCGCTGTGCACTGCCATCATCCCAGGTCCAACCCTCATCGGTTTTGGCAGAAGTACGATAGGATTGAACTGAATCCAGCTGAAATCCTCTTGAGGTTAGTGAAGTATATGTAGAGTCAATGGCAGAAGTATTCAGTGTAAAAAGCCGAATTCCTTCATCTGTTGGAAGGAAATTGGAGATAAAGGAAGGTACAGAATCCTGTATCGCCGAGTCTTTTACCGACATAATCTCAAATGAAGTCATATCACCAAAACTTACTGAGGCACTTATTGTCTGATTAAAACTCCCCTCACGGCCTTTTCCATATATGTCAAAACCTAAAGTATCCCGAAAATAGTCTATAGCAACGTCTATATCATTTACCATTAGTGTAACATCACTGATGCCTGTTCCCTGACCCAATAGAAAATTTTTTTCATCTTTCTCAAATTCACAGGATGTGAATGTGAAAACTGTGATGATCAAAAGGAAGATCCCGTTGAGGTTTGATTTATTCATGATGCGTATAGATGCAATTTAGTTGCATAAATTAGTGAAGTGTGAAGTTAATATATTAAAATTTTATCCTGGCTATAACAATTATTAGCTGGATAAACATAAATATTTTACAGTATGAAAAACTACTTTAAAAAGTTTTTAACAAATTATTAATAATAAATCCTCTGATTAACAAAACAAAAAAGCTTCTCAATAAATTAGATCAAAAAAATAAGTTGTTAACCAGACATCCAAGAATAACTGTAAACAAAGCAGGCTCTGTTAAGTATCTCTACATCAATTACGAAGGAGTTGATGCTTCAGAAGCAACAGTGATGTTACAGGCATTGATTGATGATATGGTTGAACACAGATTACCATTTATAGCTAATTTCAAAGGTCTAAAAATAACTCCAAAATACCTGTTGAAAGCTAATGAATGGGTAGATGCTACTAAAGACATTGTACCATACGGAGTGTTTATTGGTTTTAATTCTACCCAGAACGTTATTTTCGAAGCCTATAAAAAGGTGAGCAGTTTTAAGCACGGAAATTTTCAAACGTTAGAAGCAGCCGAAGAAGCCATAGAGATGTATTATTCCCGGGATAATACTTGAATAGTTATCTTTTTTATCCAATTGTTTTCTTTACACCCTTTATTACCATCAAAACTACTGCTCCAAATACCAGACCAGTGAGAAACTCGAACAGAAGAATGGGAATTCCAATATTCTCTGCTAAATGATGAATAAAGGAAAGGTTATGAACAAAAATCCCACCTGAGACTAACATCAAAGCGATTGTGCCGATGAATGTCAGGCTCTTAATAACATAGGGTAGAGAGCTAACCATGAAAATACCAATTTTATCCGAGAATGAATTCTCTTTATCGTTCAGGTTGATCAGTGAATAGCCAAAATCATCCGTTCGAACAATCAATGCCACAACACCATACACACCGACGGTAGCGATAAGTGCTATGAGGGAAACCACAATGATTTGAATATTGAGAGGTTCTTCAATCACGGTACTTAATGCAATAATGACGATCTCTACGGATAGGATGAAATCCGTGATAATTGCTGCCCTTATCTTTTTCTTTTCATGTTCAAGTATGTCAGATTTCTTTAGTGCTTCTACAACGGCAGATTTCTTTTTCTCTTTATGAGGAACGAAATACTCATAAATCTTTTCTGCACCTTCATACGCCAGGTAAAATCCTCCCAGTAGTAATATGATGGTAATAACAGCGGGCAGGAATGCACTTAGCAGGAAGGCAACAGGGAGAATAATGATTTTATTAAGGAGAGAACCTTTTGTGATTGACCAAAGTACCGGAAGTTCACGAGATGAAGCAAATCCTGATGCCTTTTCCGCATTCACAGCCAGGTCATCCCCAAGAATTCCGGCTGTCTTTTTACCTGCTACTTTACTTATTGTTGCTACATCATCTAATAGTGTCGCTACATCATCCAGTATTGCAAAAAAGCCTGATGCCATAGTTTTTTTTGCCAATATAATTCAAACTCTAAAAACCCTTCATCATGAAACCAACTAAACTCAAAGTTTATTATCGGTAAGAAGCTAAAAGTCGAAAGGTTTAAAGATTAGGATGATAAAATCAGTATACTTTTTTACAACTAACTTGTACCAAAATCATATTTTATCTTGTGTCAAAAAAAATATTTAAATAATGTCCCATTTCGGAGTTCTCATTCATTAGAGATTTGATAATTAGATTTTTTAAAATAAAACAAAAAAGAACATGAAAGATTTTATGATGCTCTTCCACAGTGAACCTAATCCCAACATGGAGCCAACTCCCGCCGAAATTGAAGCCGAAATCAAAGAATGGATGGATTGGATAGGAGGTATTGGTGCACAGGGAAAATTGAAACATCCCGGTGAAGCGCTTGGGTTTGAAGGTAAAACCATGCATGCCGATGGATCCATCACGGACGGACCCTATGCAGAAGTAAAAGAAATTGTAGGTGGTTTTATCATCGTTTCAGCAGACAACATTGATGAAGCGACCGAACTGGCAAAAGGATGCCCTGGTTTAGCGAATGGAGGTAAAGTGGAAGTCAGAGAGGTGATGCCTACCGGAGATATTCCGAATGATTGATCAACAGAAGCTTTCTGAGATCTTTAAAACTGAGTACAGCAACCTGATTGCTGTACTCAATAATTATTATGGAGTTACTGACCTTCAGCTAGCTGAAGATATCGTTTCAGATACGTTTTTTAAGGCCATGAAAGCCTGGTCTCACAAGGGCATACCCCAGCGTCCCCGAGCATGGCTCAGAAAAGTAGCTCAAAACCTTTATTTTGAGAGTTACCGTCGAAAGAAGACATTTGAAGAGAAAATCAGTAAAGAGATTCGATATGAAGATGAGGAACACCATCCAATAGAAATCACCGAAAAACTTATTGAAGACAGCCAGCTCCGAATGATCTTTTTGCTCTGTGACCCTGAACTCAATCGTGAAGCACAATTGTGTATCACCCTTCGTATTCTGAGTGGGTTTAGCACTGAAGAAATTGCCAAAGCGCTGCTTTCCAACAAGGAAACTATCAATAAAAAGCTATTCAGAGCTAAGAAGACCTTGCAAAGCAAGCTCAATATTGATCAGGAATTGACCCCATCTGATTATACTCAAAGGCTTGATAATGTATTACGAGTCATTTATTTGATATTCAACGAAGGTTATTACAGTAGTTCGGTAGAAGAAAACATCCGAAATGAATTATGCTGGGAGGCGATGCGGCTGGCGATTTTTCTATCCAATCAGCGGTATTTTGAAGTGAACCATGTGAATGCTCTGATTGCGCTGATGTGTTTTCATGCTTCCAGACTCAACGCTCGTATTTCCGATGAAAAAGGGATTCTTTTATATCATGAACAGGACAAATCCCAATGGGATCTTGCACTTATCAGAAAAGGTGAGCAATACCTAAATCTTGCCTCAAAAGGAAACCAAGTTTCCAAATATCATCTGGAAGCCACCATTGCATACTGGCATACCCGGAAAGAGGAAGCAAAATGGGATCAAATTCTTATGCTTTACAATAAGCTACTCACCATAGAATACTCATCAGTTATCGCAATGAATAGATTGTATGCTTTTGCAAGGGTACATTCTCCTCAAAAAGCTATCGAAGAAGCCCTTAAGTTGGATCTTGATAACAACCCACATTATTTATGTCTCCTGGCTGAGTTATATAAAATGAATGAAGATACAGATCAGGAAATTTCTTATCTAAATAAGGCTTTAAAACTGGTGAAGAACCAAAATGAAAAGGCGTTGATTCAACGGAAGTTGAAAACTGCTTTTCGGGTGGGATAGGGTATGATACTTGCATGAGAACAAAGGAGGCGGATTGTATTCTGTTGTATATCTATTGTATGCTACTTGTCCGATGATGTAGGAGGCGGATTGTATATATATTGGTTTTCCTGAAAGGAACATATCAGTTAAATCTTCGTTATTGCCATGAAGTATATATCATGGTAATCGCTTTAATTCCCCTGAAGTGAAAAACAGTGCGCGTAGCGGAATCTATTTGCAGAAATATAGAAACTGGTTGTAGTTAATTATATTCAACATATTTATAATCAACAATGTCAATTATACATAACTATCAGTAGATTTTTATAAAATGTTTCAGGACATTGAATTTGAAAATAATATGGAAAATCAGGTCTGGGATATAGCCGATTATATTTTAGCGCTGGAAAGCCTTGAAAATCGATAGATAAAGTCATAGAAAAAACCGATGGACTGTAGGACCTTGTGATAGATTTGTTGTATCGAAAAAAGACTCTATACCAATGAGATCAAAAAAAACCAACAGTCTTTATTTCCTTTGTTTCATTTATATTTGATAAATGTCAAGAAAAAGTTTCTTCAAGGAGTTTCGCGCCCGAAATATGCCTAGAGTGGCAATCTCATATACGGTAATCTGTTGGTTATTACTGCAAATTGCAGATGTCATTTTTCCTGCTTTCGGTATTCCGGATAAATTAATGATGATACTCATTATCATTCTAATTGCTTTATTTCCTGTAGCTATGTTGACAGCCTGGTTTTTTGAAATTGGACCTAATGGATTTAATATAGCACATCGTGTAGAGGAGGGGCATAAAACCCCAAAACAGTGGAAAAAGAGAAAACCTATAGTAACCAATTTATTTATAATTATTCTTTTATCTCTTGTTGTTATCCAGTATATCTATTTCAGCTATTTCAGAACTGAAAGTAAAATAGTTGAAAAAATAATGAAAGAGCGCACGGCCATTATTCCCTTTGAAAATCTGTCTGGCAATGCAAATTTAGATAATATGGGGAAAGTTGCTGCCAACATGATCAATTTAGGACTTGCTGAGCTAGAAACTGCTGAAATTGTCTCTCCTTACACTGTCACAATTAATTTGCCTTCATTGGGAATATTGCCTGATGATCCAAATGGGAGACCTTCTTTTGCAAAACTTACAGGAGCGGAAAATATACTGACAGGCAGTTTTAATGAAGAGAATAACCAGGTAATCTTCAATCTAAGTATTCAGGATGCGGTGACTGGAAAAATAGCTTTTGTCATTCCAGCTATAAGTGGTTCAATTAATGATAAAGAAGAAGTGCTAAGACGGGTGAGAGAGAGGGTGCTTGGGTATTGGGCTACAAGAAACATAATTGATACAAAATTATCGCGCGTTCCAAATTATTCAGCTTATGAGATATACATCTATACTATCAATAATTCTTCATTGGATTTGATGACTCAGTTGGAAAAGATCAATGAACTTGACTCACTCTTTTTCCTGGCTCGAATTCAGCTTTTAAATTTATCTCGTTGGTTTGATCACGAATCGAAACCAGCCAATTTCGAGTTTCTGGATAGGCATAGGAATTCAATGACTTCATATGAGGAATTATGGTATGATTATGTGCTAAACCTTTATCAGGGTGAACCAATGAAAGCCTTTAATACGATCAATCAACTTCGAAGGCGTTTTCCCAAAGATTTTTGGCTAAACCATGATGCAGCTGGTGTAGCTTATGATGATTTAGGTAATTTTCATTTGTCTCAATCTGTCTATGATGAACTACCTCTAGAGAACATTGACACTATTGCACAAAATGCTACAATTTATTCAAATCGAGTACGCAATGAAACAGTCAATTTAAAGGTTATTCAGGAGAACGAACGTTTTGAAAATATAGCCAAAGTTGTTAATTGGAAACGTTTTAGATCTCGAGGTGGATTTAACCAAACACTTTATGCGATTATTGGACAAAATGAACAAAAGTATGAGGAATATTTTAACGATTTTCTCACAGAAAATATTGACCTTGAAAGCCAACTAGCCCATATGAGTAATCGTTTTGATTGGGATTACCGTTCCTCATTTTCTACTGAAACTATGAATAACATTTATATTGAAAAGGCAAATTATTTAATCAAAAAAGCTAACGAGAAAAATATTTCAGCTAAAAACCTTCAGTATATTATTGATATAATTTCAGGAAATGAAATAAGTCCGGCAGAAGCCTTAGATAATTATTGGAAAGGGTTGGGACTGATAAAAATGAATAAGTTCGAGGAAGCAAAAAAAATTATTCAAAAGCTGGAAGAAGAAATACCACGTTCCATGACTATCGCGGAAGCTTATCGTATGGAAAATAATTATAAAATTGGTTGTCTTTATGCACAAATGGAAGACTGGGAAAATGCACTCAAGTATCTTACTATTGCTCGTCAGGGTGGCTATTTTATTGGACATATGCATTTTCAATATGATAAACATCTCTCAGGACTATGGGAAGATCCAAATTTTCAGGCGTTATGTATGCCTGTAGAAATTAATCAATTGTAAGTCAAATAATATGGTCAGGAATTTAACTGAACTTTATAATGGCCTGATTGATTTATTAATATTTTCGAAGGAATGTATGTATAATTAGTATTAAGGAATCCTATATGCAGCTGTATTGCTGCTTTTATTCTGTGTCTGCTTAAAAAAGCATGGTGTACAATCAATGAATTCCACTGGAATTTACACCAATCTGCTACGAAAATTCTATTCTATCCTAACCGATGTGACATGGGGTATTAAGATTGAGTTATATCTTTACATACAAACACCACCCGCAATGAATCAAGTAAATCAAAATGAGTAAAATCAACAACAGAACCCTCTTCAAAGACCTCACAGTCCTGGAACTCTCCAGTGTACTGGCAGGACCGGCTGTGGGTATGTTCTTTGCTGAACTCGGAGCCAGGGTCATAAAGCTAGAAAGTATCAAGACTGGTGGAGATGTAACCCGAAGTTGGAAGATGAATGGAGAGAATCCAAATTCTAAAACATCTGCCTACTACCATTCTGTAAACTGGAATAAGGAAGTTCATCAATTGGATCTCTCTGATGAGCAGGTGAGAAACAAAGTTTACGAATGGGTGAAAGACACCGATATTGTCATTGCCAACTTCAAACATGGTTCTGCTGAAAAACTGGGAATGGACTACGATACACTCAAAACCATTAACCCTGCCATCATATATGGTTCCATTTCTGCGTATGGAAAGCATGATCCACGTCCCGGATTTGATGTTTCCATGCAGGCAGAAACGGGTTGGGTATATATGAACGGAGATGAAAATGGACCGCCAACAAAAATGCCGGTTGCATTGATTGATATTCTCGCAGCTCATCAACTCAAAGAAGGATTGCTTATTGCGCTGATGAATAGATTCAAAACAGAAGGGAAGCAAGGCAGTGAAGTGCATGTCTCTCTGTTTGATTCCAGCATTGCTTCCCTGGCTAACCAGGCTTCCAACTGGCTTAATCTGGGCATTTTGCCACAACGAATAGGTAGTAAACATCCTAATATTGCTCCTTATGGGGATATTTTGACCACCAAAGATGGACAACAGATGATGCTAACGACGGGAACACAAAAGCAGTTTGAAATTCTCTGTGATACCCTTGAACTGAAGGAGTTGGTAAACAGTCCGAAGTTCCGGACTAATGCCAACAGACTGAAAAACAGAACTGAACTGGTAGAAATACTTCAAAAACAGGTTCCCCTGTTGAGTTTAGAAGAGTTAATAACCAAAAACCCAGATCTCAATGCATTAATGGTACCTATCCAGAACCTCAAGCAGGTTTTTCAATACCCCATGGCACAGAAAATGGTACTTTCTCAAAAAGAATCCGACGGCTTCGAAAGCAAACGTGTAGCTACAGTGGCTTTTGAAATTGCCACAGACTGAAATAAGGAATTCATTTAAATTGCAACTACAAATTATGGATACTATGGCAGACGGGAGAAAACGAAATGATATAAGCATTGGAATAGAAGTTGATATTGTACAAAAGCAGGATCAGCGAACAGGCGAGCTCACTAACGGCTTTGTCGAAAAAATCCTTACTAAATCATCTTTTCACCCTCATGGAATAAAAGTTAAGCTGGAAACGGGTGAAGTAGGCCGGGTGAAAAACATAATTGAAGAATAAGAAGAACAAATAGTAAACCTGTTTACAATACAGAACTGAGCCGAAAAAGGAGAGATGCAAGCAATTGAAGAATAGGTACATCTATACCGAAGCAAACTGAATAATTTAAATGCTATTTTTTAGTTTATTTTTTTTAGATATTAAAAAGATATACCTTTGTACAGCCCGGGAAGTTTTGGGTCCAATAATTTAGTAAGTGCGCTCCATTGGAGTGAAAGTATCCGTCAGTTAGTTTTTCTTCCAAAGAATACTCTCCAACGTTTCCGGTAATCAGTTTGTTTAGTAGACTAATTCCCGCATCATTTCCTTCCTTATTGAAGTAAATAGTAAGTAATTTTAGTTTTATTAAGCGATTATCATTCCCAAAATCAGTAGACTCTGATTTTTCTGCTACACTTAGGTTGCGTGTTTCAGAATACTTCAAAATCAACAAAATAAGCACATACGGCAACGGTCGCATGGTTTTCAAGACGATATTTATGCTATTGGTGTTTTTCTTACCACTGGCATATATCATTATTTTTCCCAGTACTAGCGTTCCGCTTTTATTTGCCTTATATATCCTTGCTGCATTTGGTATGGCAGGTATCGGCATGGGTGTGATGCATGATGCAATTCACGGGTCATATTCAAAAAATAAAATAGTCAATAAATTGATGGGATACACCATCAATCTCATTGGAGCTAATGACAAGGTTTGGCGGCTACAGCATAATGTGCTTCACCATAGCTTTACCAACATTGAAGAGCACGACGATGACATCAATGCACCCTTTTTCCTGAGATTCTCACCTCATGCAAAAAAGAACAGGATGCATAAGTACCAGCATTTTTATGCATTGTTATTTTATGGGTTGTCTACAATTTCATGGGTCACTTCAAAAGATTACATTCGTTACACCCGATACTATCGGATGGGTTTGGTGAAAGATCGAACAACCTTTATAATAGGTTTAGTGAAAATTGTCCTATGGAAGATTCTTTATTTCACCTATACACTTATTTTACCACTTATTTTTTCACCAGTATCTACATGGGTGATTTTGCTTGCCTATTTGACAATGCATTTTGTCACCGGCCTGAGCATCACATTGGTTTTCCAATCAGCTCATTTGACCCCAAATGCATCATTTCCCTTACCGGATGAAAATGGCAAATTGGAATCTGAAAGACTTGCCCATCAACTGGAGACAACATGTAATTTTTCACAAAAAAGCCCAATGTTATCCTGGCTGGTAGGAGGGTTGACTCATCAAATTGAGCATCATTTATTTCCAAATATTTCTCACGTGCATTACCGAAAGATTGCACCGATTGTAAAACAGACTGCTCTCGAGTATGGCCTGCCTTATTACACAAATGGGTCTTTCTTTTCTGCAATACACAAACATTTTCAAATGCTTCGAGATTTGGGGCGCATGGAATTGCAGGCAATTCCACCTAACAAATAAAATATCTCAATGAATAATAATATAAATAAACGTAGGACGAGACAATCGTCTAAACGACCTGTATCTCAACTAAACCCTGATTTACTGGTCAAAAAATCATCTTCTGTAACCATAAAACCTTACTTATCCCAAAGAAATTTTGATGAATTCAAGCTGGATAAGGTATTGAAAAATAATATTGCAGCCAAAGGCTATCAATCACCGTCTGAAATTCAGGATAAGTGTATAGATCATTTGGTGGCAGGAAAAAATATTGTGGGTATTGCAGCTACTGGGACTGGAAAAACTGGTGCTTTTTTGATACCTATCATACATCAAATGCTCACTTCAGATAATATCTCAGCATTGGTAGTTGTGCCAACTCGTGAGTTAGCCCAGCAAGTTCATGCTGAATTTATTTCCCTTACAAAATCTACCAGACTCAATGCAGTCTGTTTCATTGGGGGGACCAATGTAGGAAAAGACATCTCATTGGCCAGAAGACGAACCGACTTAATTGTGGGCACACCGGGCAGGTTAAATGACCTGATCGATCGTGGTGCCCTTAATATCAAATCCATTCCTACACTGGTCCTGGATGAGTTTGACCGCATGCTGGATATGGGATTTCTAAAGGATGTTCAAAAGCTTATTTCAGGAATGCATAGTCGGAAGCAAACCATGTTGTTTTCAGCAACTCTGGATACCACTCAGGAAAAATTGATAGGGCAAATCACTGGAAATGCTATGCGAGTAAACGTATCGAATGGCACGCAGTCAAGTGACAATGTAGATCAAAATATCATAAGGGTGGGGGACAATGAAAATAAATTCGATGTTTTATACAACCTGGTAAGTGAGGCTTCTTTTACAAAGGTCCTGCTTTTTGCAGAAACAAAAAGAGGGGTTGACAAGCTGAGTAAACAATTGCAAAAATCAGGGATAACCTCTGATGTGATCCATGGAAATAAATCTCAAAACTATCGATCACGTGCTATTGAGCATTTCAAAGCAGGGAAAACAAAAATATTGGTAGCAACAGATGTTGCGGCAAGGGGTATAGATATCAAAGGAGTGACGCATGTGATCAATTATCAGATGCCTCAGACCATGGATAGTTATATCCACAGAATTGGCAGAACCGGTCGTGCAGAAGCAACGGGAATCGCCTACACATTCGTTAATTAATTATTAAAACAAATAAGTAAATACAATTATGCAAGAAGGAACAGTAAAGTTTTTCAACTCCGAAAAAGGTTTCGGTTTTATTAAACCCGATAACTCAGAGAAAGATGTCTTTGTACATCACAGTGGCCTGATCCATGAAATCATGGAAAATGATAAAGTATCGTTTAATGTAGAAGAAGGTAAGAAAGGACCACATGCAGTCAACGTTGAGCGTATAGATTAAGAAATATTCATATTATAAAAATATATAATAAAATGCAAAAAGGAATAGTGAAATTCTTTAATCACGGTAAAGGATACGGCTTCATCGCACCTGAATCAGGACAGGATATCTTCGTTCATGTCAATGGTTTAATTGATGAGATCAAAGAAAACGATAAAGTACAATTTGAAACTGAGCAGGGCAAAAAAGGTCTGAACGCAGTTAATGTTGAAGTAATCGATTAAGAATAGACAGTACTCTGTCGAGTACTAAAGAATCAAAGTGGTTTTGCTGTGCAGAATCACTTTTTTTTATGCCTTTAATCTAGGCTTAATATCATATCTATGGCTCCGTACCTCATGGCTAGTCTCAGTATTTAATTGTCAGTAAACAGTGGGGCTATGATTAGAACGAAGAGCTTAGTGAGTAGACTTTTTTAACTGGTTGGTAATTGAATTTGAAATTCTGTTCCTTTGCCTTCCTCAGAATTTACCACAATAATGCCTTTGTGTTCTTCAATGATCTGATAGGTAATATATAGGCCCAGACCTGTTCCTTCTCTCGGCTCTTTTGTCGTGAAGAAGGGATCGTAAATCTTAGAAAGATGCTCTTTCTTAATACCAGAGCCTGAATCCTTGATGGAAATCTCCATATAACCAGTTTTGATTTGCGATTTTATCTGGATGATACCCCTGTCGGGAATTGCCTGAATGGCATTATTCAGAATATTCAAGAACACCTGATGTAGTCTTCCTGCATTTCCCTCAACTTCTGTGCTTATTTCATCGAAGTCTTTTTGGATTTCTACGCTATCCTTGTATTGATTATAAAGCATTGACAAGCAGTTATCGATTATTTCGTGGATATTACAAGCCTCATTTTTACTGCTTGTTTGTCTACTAAATTGACTTAAACTTTTTATGATGTCTGTACTCCTTCGAATTCCTTCATCCACAATTTCAAAATACTCTTCGATATCTTCATCAAGGGACTCTGTTGGAATAGACTTTTTGATTTGTTCAACTCCTGATTTTATAAAATTGAGAGGATTGTTAATTTCGTGACCTACACCCGCAGCCAACATTCCAAGCGAAACTAGTTTTTCAGAAACGATTAATTGCTCCTGGGTCATTTTCAGTTCCTCATGCTGTCTATTGAGTTGCCTGTACAGTTCTTCTAGTTCTTCCTTTTGGATTTGTAATTCTGTATTTCGCTGATCCAATCTTTTTTCTTGCTTCTCGCGGAAACGATTATAATTGAAAGCGACAGATATCGAAAGGGTAAGTATAACAATACCCGCTCCCATAAATCGAAGAGGGTAGAGCTCAATTACATAACTAGGGAGTTTATGGTAAATAATCACTCCAATCAATAGCATGATTAAAAAGATCAATAGATTCCAGCTCATTACAAATTTATAATCTTTTGAAGCTGTAACTAGAATTGGAAGC
>CAYTFO010000008.1:0-42069 GCA_964437135.1 uncultured Roseivirgaceae bacterium
TTAATGAATTCCAAAATTTATAGGTGTATAGGTTTTGTATAGGTGAATGATTGGGTATGTTGTGGCTCTTATATGTTTAAAATGTAACTCGTAAGATTTTCATTTACATCCAGATTCATTTTTTTTCTGAGCCGATAGCGCTTGACCTCCACACTTCTGGTTGAAATATTGAATAAGGGTCCGATTTCCTTTGAGGTCAGGTTTAACCTCAAATAAGCACACAACTTTAGTTCATTATTTGAGAGGTCAGGATGTTTTTCCTGAATCTTTCTGAAAAACTCAGCATCAGCATTTTCAAATGCTTCCTTAAACATTTCCCAGCTTTCATTATGAGCGAGGTTTTTATCTATTATTTTGATAACTGGTTTGAGTTCATCCCGACTTTCTGACTTTATAAGATGATCTTTGATCGAATTGAGTAACTCATTTTGTTTAACAATACTCATAGTAGAAGCCGCCAGTTCTTTACTTTTTGAATTGTAGTCCTGTTTCAATTGATCATTTTTAATTTTAATGATCTCTTTTTCCTTTTGTAGCTTCATCAATTCAATTGACTTCTTGTTATTTTCGATGAGTTTGTTTCTTTGCCGCCTGTAGTAACTTCTGTACGCATTGTGAAACAAAATGATCAACATTACAAGTCCCCCAAAATATATAAGTAACATAATGTCTTTTAGATACCAGGGCTTTGCTATGGAGAACTGATAGGTAGCGATATTTGAAGAAATATCCTGACCTATTCTCGACCTAAGATTAAAAGTATATTTACCTGGTGGCAGATTTTCAAAAACTTCGGTTGATTCAGAAGACCAGTTACTCCATTCATCATATAACCCTATCAATTGATACTGATATTCAGTGTTTAAATAATTGTAATACTCCGGTGTATGATAATTAATAGTAATGTTGTTTTCTTCATTCTTTAACTTCCCCTCTTCCTGAAAATTGACATATTCTTTATCTGCTGTAGTTTCCTTATCAAATCCTTTATAGATATCAGAAATGTAAACATTAAATTCATTTACTTTTATATTTTCGGTACTTAAAGCAATATATCCGGAAGTTGTACCAATAATAAACTTGTCAAACTGGTCGATGTGCAAAATATTTTCATAATCGATTACCTCTCTTCTTAGGTTATATCCAATGGGAATTTTTTTAATTTTTGTATTGTCGACGAGATTATTTGATGAAATTGATACAAGATTATTTCTGGTAAATAGCCATATCCTCTCGTCGATATCATCATTTATCATCCTTCCGGTAATGTATTCCTCAGCTGAATAAGCAGTACTTAACGTACTATCAATTGTAAATTTATTATTTTCAATGTCGTAAGAATAAATACCTGATTTTGAGGCATACAGTATATTATTATTAAACTTAGCCACGCTGGAATTTGCGCCCTTCAAAGAGTTATCCAGGTAGAAATCAATGACTTCTGTAAAATCATCATTAACAGTCAGTATGATAACACCTTTGTATTCATGATTGACAAAGATTTTATTACCCTTAACTTCAAAATAACGGGAGGAATAGTTAAATCCTTTGATTTTATGTTTAAAATTCCATTTGCCATTTTTAAACTCATGAATTGAAAGACCATCATAGTTGCCCTGAATGATTGTACCCTCTTCTTCTGACAAATATTGATTTTTCCAGGCACCCTGAATATCACTGACTCTCAAAATACTGGAATTTTCAATCAAAAAAGTACCCCTGTGATGGCCGCATATCAACTGCCCGTCAATAATATCTAAACTCCAAACCTGACCTTCAGTCCCTTTGATAAGTTTAAAATCTAAATCAGAATTGTTTACCTTATAAAATAACCCCTGATTTGTTCCAAAATATAGATACCCTTTATGATATGCAGAAGCATAAATACTTCCTAAAACTCCATTTTTGTCATTATAAACATAGACCGGAGATTCTCTATTGATAAAGCTAATTCCATTATCAAGCCCTGCCCAAATATTATTTTCCGAATCTTCAAAAAGAGATAAAACTGTATTATTCAATAAACTATTAGACTGATTGATGTAATCTGAAATACCAGATTCAAAATCAAAAAATAATATTCCGTTTGAAATTGTACCTAAAATGTATTTTCCTTCATCTAATTGATAACTGCAATACGTATTATAATTTGAAAGTTGCCTATTATATCCATTCCATGGTTTCAGTAAATCATCTTCATAAATAAAAAAACCTTTTTCCTGAGTTAGTAAGATGTATTTTCCTTTATAAAGGTAGATATCGATAACTTCATTTCTCTTAATGAGTTCATCATCAATAAAAATTTCACCTTTACCATTTTCAATTTTATAAATACCTTTATTATATCTCTGAAAAAAGACATCATTTCCAACATTATAAACCTTAACTATCCGTTCTTGCGAATCAATGGTTTTAAACTTCTTAGATCGTTTATTGTATATGTAAATCTTTTTTAGGGATTGGAATAAAAGGTGGTTATCTATATGCAGTATATTCCAAAACTCCTCATCTTCAAGGAGTTCTGATTCGATCTGACTTGAGATAGAAGTATATTGCAATCGTCCTGTCTGATTTCGGGTCCAGTAACCAAATTCCATATAACAACCTGTGTATATTGTGTCATTATGGATCATTACAGAACGCATTATAGTTTCATTCGGTGAATCATAGCGTGTCCACCTTGCTCCATTATATTCAAGAAGGCCGGAATTGTTGGCCACGTAAATAACCTTATCTTCGGATTGGTCAATGTCCCAGCTTTGGTTTCCGGCATTATAGTCTACAGGTGTAAAATTCTTAACAGGAGGAAGTTCCTGTGCATGTACAGAAATAGAAAAATGAAAAAATACTAAAAGAATTACATTAAATAAAAATGTCTCGTTTCTGATATTCATTTCAGCTGTTTTTCCGGAATAAATATACTGGAAAAATATATCCTCTAAAAAATGAGATTAAATGGAAGGGATTAGATTCCTTCAGTGTAATAATGTGGCCTTAGCTCTCCTTCTCTACCCAGGCTATGTTGACCACATCATCGATTTCAAGTCTGTAATTCCCAAAGCGCGTCCCCCCTTTTACTATCAAAGCAGCTGGTAATGCAGGAACCTTAATATCACCATAATCCTTTTCTTCCGTACCTTCTACCTCATGACTGGAAAGTTTCACTTCAATGATATCACCGTTGGTTTTTATTAACTGTATATTCGAACCTAATGGAATTTCTTTTATTGCTTCTTTAGCTTCTTCTGCTGTCATTGGTTTACTTTTAATTAATGTATAAACTAACATCCAATCATTCTTGTTTTCATAAGTTCTTTGAATTGTAGCTATGTTTGAGGACTAAACATCTTTGCTATGAAAAACATTAGATATTTGATTGTACCTCTATTCTTCCTATTCATACATTCATGTGAACAATCTAAGTCAGAACAAAAAACATCAACTAAAAAAGTAAGCATACAGGAGGTTGAAGCAGGTATTCGGGCCAATATTGCTGCAAAAACCAAAGAAAATGGTGGTTTTTTTGCTTACAGCAAAGATACTGTTAATCTAAAGCTGAAACTGGTGAGAGTTCACACTGAATACCTTTCGGTTCTGGGCCCAAACGAATATTTCGCCTGCGTGGATCTGGCTACAGAAAATGGAGATGTTTATGATATGGATTTCTTTCTATCAGGTGAACCTGGTAAAATGAAAGTTACTCGTACAGTCCTACACAAACTTAATGGGAAACCCTATTACACCTGGAAGCAAACTAAAGATAAAAACTGGGTCACCGTACCAATTAATAATGCATCAAATGATTTATTAGGAGTTATCGAGGGACAGGATCAATTTCAGTTCACCTATGAAATCACTATTCCTGAACTGGAAAGCATTGCTAAAGCGTGGATTCCAGTAGCCAAAAGTGATCGATTCCAGACAATCGAAGTTGTTTCAATTGAAACACCTTCAGAATATCAAATAACTACTGAAAAGTGTAACAACAACGACATTATATTTCTCGAATTAATTCCTGAAAATAGTAATCAGAAAATTAAGCTCATATATAATGTGATCCGTGAAGAGAAAGGTGCATACAGAGAACAGGACTCCGATACCGCAAAATACCTGGAAGCTACTCCCCTTTTACCAGTTGGAGATCGGTTTGCTACCATTGCTTATGGGGTAATAGATGCTAAACAGGCAAATACCCCTTTGATGAAAGCAAGAGCTTTGTATGACTACATAATTGATGAAATGAGGTATGCAAAAGAAGGTACTTACGGAACCGGAGATGCAAATTACGCCTGCGATTCAAAATCAGGTAACTGTACTGAATTCCATTCATTTTTCATCTCTCTTGCCAGATCAGCGGGAATCCCTGCGAGGTTTGCAGTCGGAGCAGCAATCCCTTCAGAGAGAAATGAAGGCGGTGTAGATGGTTATCATTGCTGGGCAGAGTTTTATGCTGAGGGAAAATGGTGGCCCGTCGATATTAGTGAAGCAAATAAATATACTCCATTGGCCACTTACTATTTTGGCCATCATCCTGCAAATAGAATTGAATTAAGCAGAGGAAGAAACCTTAAACCGGATCCATTACCAGAATCCGGGCCGATAAATTTTCTCGCTTATCCAGTAATCGAATCAAATGGAGAGAGGATTTATGCAAAAACTACCTTTTCTTTTATCAGAGAAAAGGCAGCTTTATAATCATAAATTAGTTTGAAGGATGCTCTGATCCCTCGTCACCAGATGGATGTTCATCAGAGGTTGCAGTAGTATCGGCATCCATTTCGCTGTTGTCATCAGTAGGATGCTCAGATCCACCATCAGAAGGATTTTCACTGCTTTCCGTAGCGTCAATACCTTCAGTTTGTTCTGTTTCATCCATTTGTTTTTGAGGTGAAGTACATGAAGATACGGCAGTACCTGTCAAAACCGCAATTACAAGCACTCCGGCAGCAAATGATTTGATTTTTTTCAAAAGAGAGTCCATAGTCATATTAGTTTAATTTATAAAATGAGCTTAAATATACTCAAAAGCTAAGTCTAATCTACAATTAAGCAATTGTTTAAATTTTTAAGTAAACATTTATGATTTATATCTTTCAATTATTTTCTTTTAAAGTACAATCTGAAAATGAAAAGTGATTTTGCTAGATCTTAATGTGAAAATTTATCTCATATATGAAAAAAATCAGGGAATTGATTCTATTGTTTTGATACCTCTGGCAGATGAGTGATCATATTTTGTTCAGAAACTTCTTTGTAATCATCCTCGACTTTCTCTTCCTTTTTGAATCATGACTCCAATCACCGCAATTGTAATTCCTATAATAATTACAGGAGAAAACGCCCGGCCTGCCAAATGAGCATTTAAACCAAGCCACATAATAGTTATCAGTAACCCCAGGAATCCTAAAAAATTAAATAATATAGTTTCTTTACCTTTCAAAATTAATTTATCATTAATCCATTTTAGGTATACCAAAAGCTATACCAACAATTTATAATCTACTATTAAAAAGTGAACAATGTTGAAAGTAACCAATAACCAGAAGATGTTTCGGGAGGATTCAGATATGTTATCAATCCTGGAAATTCCGATGAATCCATTTTACTCTATAGAATGATCTCACGGGATGTAGAAGTAAGAATGCCAGAATTGGGAAGAGAACTTGTGCACGAAGAAGGAATCGAACTGATAAGAGCGTGGATCGATAATATGTGAGTTTTAAATAATTAAGACTCTGAAGTATAATTGATCGGATAAGTTCAGAAATAAAAATTATTTTAATAACTAATAATATTAGTTCTGCTAATATTATTAGTTTTCTATCCTTCTACCGTGTCTAATTTGTTGAAATCCAATATTTTTCCAGTTCGTTTTATTTCTAATTCAAGAAATTTAGAATTCGAAGAAATAAGTAACATATAGGTGTCTCGAGCCAGGTTTTTCATTACACTCACTACATGATATCCTTCAAACTCTTCCAGACTTTTTAGTAAATCGGCTGGCATTATTTCTCTCTTTATGCTGACATAATCCCCCTCTAATGATCCGTTATCCAGATGACTTATAATATGAATCGATTCATCTGATTTAAATAAAGTGCATCTTCTTCTATTCTTTGAAAAATGCTCAATTTCCTTAGCATTTGGGTATAACTTTTTCAGCTTATTCTCTATCTTTTTTCTCGAAATATTACTCATTATTTCTGCTTTATTATTATTTCAACATTAAGCTAAATCAGGATTCTGAAGAAATCCTGTATTTCTATTCTCTGTTTAACATACAGAATATCTACAGATTCTATGCTTTACTTAGCTACAGAATTAAAAGATGAATTGTCATGAAAGAATTATCTGAATTTACACTGAAATTAATAAGCTACATTGGAGAGCTTGGGGTCGTATTATCCATCCTGATAGTCTTATGGCACTATTACAGGCTTACAACATTTAAAAATCTGGTAAAGAGATATGAGTATGCAAATACATGGGAAGTAAAAACTCTAAAAACAGCTGCTACTATTTTTTCAATAGCTATTGGATTTTTCTTCTTTGATATGATTTCAATAATAATGGGAAAAATAGCTGGTTATGAATACGCATTTATCGCATTTGTTTCACTAGGTATAACAGTCATATTTGGTTACAGTCTTTCACAATATTTCAAGGTATATTATCCATTTATAATGGAAAAAAGGCTATCAAAAATTAGGTTTTCTCCCAGAATATCACCTAAAACAGGTAAACCAATGAAGCTGTTATCTGAAAAAGAGGAGGATGCTCATCTTACCCAGGAGATGATCGATAATGAAAATGCTTTTACATATGACTACGATGTCTGGATAGATGAAGAAACAGGTTATAAACTTATCGAAAGATATGATGGTCATTTACATTCTTTGATTTGTCCGAACTGTGATTTTAGAACCATGAAGGATTACAAAGAAGATATCATTGAATCGCCTTCTCAATTCAATAAAGGTGTTTTGAAAAAGTATTTTAAATGTTCCCATTGCGGACATGAAGAAATTAAAACTGTACAAATAGCATCATTAGAAGATGAAAAAGAATTGGAATTGATTTCATAAATGCATTTTTGATTTATTTAACCTGTTTCTTGATTATGTAAATATGAAAGAAGCAGGTATTTTTATATATATCAAAATCAGAAAAGTGAATATCCTTTTAATTGAAGATCAAAAAGAACTATCTAGCACAATTGTAAGCTACCTGGAAAAAGAAGGATATCATTGTGAAAGTGCAGAAACGTTTTCAAAGGCACAAGAGAAAGTATGGTTATATAGCTATGATTGTGTAATTGTAGATATCACGCTACCTGATGGAAACGGACTACAAGTCATTGAAAGTCTAAAGAAAATGAAATCCAGATCAGGAATCATCATAATTTCTGCAAGAAATTCTTTGGATGATAGATTAAAGGGACTTGACATTGGGGCTGACGATTATCTTACTAAACCGTTTGATTTGTCAGAACTAAACGCGAGAATAAAGGCCATTATCAGAAGAAGAAACTTTGATGCACAAAATGAAATCAGCTTTAAAAAAATTGTTATTTTTCCTTACGAACACCTGGCTACAGTATCTGGTAAGCCATTGAAACTCACCAAAAAAGAATTTGATCTTTTAGTTTTTTTTATTTCTAATCCGAATAGAGTTCTTACAAAAGAATCAATTGCAGAACACCTCTGGGGGGATGACATGGATTTAGCCGATTCATATGATTTTATTTATTCACATTTAAAAAATCTAAGAAAAAAAATCCTTGACCTGGGGGGCAATGACTACATTCATACGGTATATGGCATTGGATATAAACTTTTTAGTGAATGAAATTACTTGCACTTGCTAACCGATACTACATATTCACTTTAATCATAGTTTTTAGTTTAGGTGGCTTAATTGCTTATTTTATTATTAAAACCACTATTAATAATGAATTCAACAGAAAATTGATGGCTGAAAAGGATCAACTAATTTATGAACTACATAATTACGAGAATTTACAACAGAGTTACTCTTTGAATATAGGTGACAAGATTGAATTAAAAGAAGTACAAAAAATAAAATTTGAAAACCCTATACTGATCGATACCACAATGCATGATGATTTTGAAGAAATAATGTTACCATTTAGGTTGTTGATTTTCAATGAAACACTCAATGATAAAATCTATCAGGTGACCATTTCCAAGCCTCTTTTGCCCAATGAAGACCTTATTACTGCCATATCTGAAATCATGATTGGAATATTTGTTGCTTTGCTCCTTTCGCTTGTTTTTGTAAACAGATATGTTTCCAGAAAAATCTGGCAGCCTTTTTATAATATGATTGATATGATAAATAGGTTTAACCTCAGGCATCCAAAAAAAATAAAGTTCCAGAAAACAACTATAAATGAATTTAGAGATCTAAAAAATGTTCTTGAATCAATGATTCAAAAAACTATAGCCGATTATAAAAATCTGAAAGAATACACAGAAAATACTTCCCATGAAATTCAAACGCCCCTTGCTATTATAAAAAACAAAGCAGAACTTCTTCTACAGGATGATTTAACCGAAGCTCAATTAAATGAAATTGCTAGTATATATGAATCAGCCACCAGATTATCTAAATTAAAAGAATCGCTTGCTCTTTTAACACGCATCGACAACAATCAATACATTGAAATTGAAGCTGTTAACATTAAGCAATTAATAGAGGATAAACTTGAGCAGTTAAGTGAACTCATAGATTATAAAAATATAAAAGTTAAAACTAAATATTATGCTGAACCTATTGTGATGTTGAACATAAATCTTGCTTCCATCTTATTTAATAACCTGATCAATAATGCTATAAAACACAACATCAATAATGGAAGAATATCAATATCACTAAAAGAAAATGAATTCATTATAGAAAATTCAGGCAACAAATTACAAATAGATCCTAAAAAAGTATTTAACAGGTACAGTAGGAATTTAACTACCAGAAATTCTGTTGGAGTGGGTCTTTCACTGGTTAAAAGAATAGTGGAGCACTACAACATGAAAGTTAGCTATCATTATAACGATATGAATCATCAGATAGTGCTTTTATTCTGAATCATCATAATCCAGATTTTCTACAGATTGTTAATCTAGCTTTAGATTTATTAAAGGAAAAATCATGAATAAATCAAAAGCAGTTTGGATGATAATTATTACAGTTCTTGCAATAACTGTTGTAGGATATATAGGGTCATACTTTTATAATCAAAAAGTTTTCAATAAGGAAACTAAATACATGAATGAGGCTTGCCGGGACATTTCAAGGTTTGAAATGCTTCGTGCACAAGGAGATATTGATAGTCTTATTGTTATCATTACAGAACATTTTGAGTCTAATGATATTCAAAGTAATTCTGAATATAGTGAAATAATAAATGATATAAATTGGCTCAAAGAAGAATTACAATTTCATAATACCGACAGTGAAGTATATAAGCTTCATTTTAGTAATATCCTTCGTAAACTAGCTTATTTAGAGTTGGTAAATGCTAAAAAGCATTCTAAAAACAATGAAGGTCAGCTAAAGCAAAAAATAGAAAATGCAAGTCATTTCTATCATGATGCTATGTTTTTTAGCAGCCAAAATGTAAAAGACAAAGAGAAAAGACTAATAATTAAGCTTCATCAAGCTCTTACAACTCCAGAAGAACAATTAGATTTAGATAAATTTATAGTTGAAGCAAAAGAACTTACTGAAATTATATAAACCTAATCCTTTATTCAAAATCATCCACCACCACCCAATAAAGTGAATTATTACTATCATGCAGCTTCACTGTTACGGATTTACCTTTAATACTTTCCTGGTTTTTTGAAATTATTTTACTTCTAAAAATCATTTGTTCATTAGTACGTGGATGAGTACCCTTCGCGACAATTCTATACCAAACTGGTGATTTTTCATTGTAAACCTCTTCCTTTATATCAATAACTTCCGCTTCTATTGATTCCGTATATTACTTTGATCTTCTTTCATTTACAGCATCCTTAATTCCTGTCCAGAATGAAAAGCCACCTCCTATCCCAAAAGCCAAACCAAATACCAGGTAAATCAGCAGCAGACCATATTGATCCATAAGAGAAATACTGAGTTTAGCCTCTGATGGGTCTTCCGGAAGATACCTAACCACTAGTTTTCCGCCGACTTCTGTTTCAAAATCCGGTGAAACTAGTTTTTCAATTATTGTTGCTTTACCAAAATCATTTTGAAATTTGATGATGGCATAATCAGAATAGATGGTACTACGACTTTCTGAATCATAACTACTCCTGGTTTCGATTTTAAGCACCTCTCCTGTGCTTTCAATGGCATTCTTTTCAAAATGAATTATATATTTTAATTCAAAATAGCTTCCAATGAGGAATGCTATTCCAATTAACATAAAAATGATTCCTACTATTTTAAATACTTTCAAGAGTCTGTATGCTTATTTACCTGTTCAGCGCAATTAATTTCGCTTAATTACAACTTTATTATGATAATACTAATTATTTAATCTAGCTTTGCAAAATAGTTCTCAAGCGTTTCGCTTAGCAATCCCTCCAAAAAAGGAAATTTCTAATTGTTCCGGCTTTTGAATTACTGGAGGGAGTCCCTGCATTTAGGATTGGAATTATCAACTTGTTATTCTATTGTAAGAGTGACAAGTACAGTCATTCATTGGACTCAATTCAGATTTATTGAATTGAACTTATGTACAAAACACAGAAAAAGAACAACAGGAAGAACTTCAGGAGAAGGCCTTCCCGAAAAAGGCAGGCACCTGCCAGCAATCAAAATTATCTGCAATACATCAACAAAAATGTAGAGCAGGAAGAAACGAAGGTTTATGAAAACCATCACAATTCCTTTGAGGAATTTGGCCTTTCCAAAGATTTACTGAATAAAATAAAATCAAAAGGCTATGATAAGCCTTCTGAGATTCAGGATAAAACAATGAAGCATTCCCTTCAGGGAAAAGATATTATTGGTATAGCGGGAACAGGTACAGGTAAAACTGCAGCATTTTTAATTCCTATTATCCAACAGATTATTGAAAATCCAGGCGAAGACTTTGCTTTGGTTATTGCTCCTACCAGAGAACTTGCAAATCAGGTAAATGAAGAGTTTTTATCATTAACCAGAGGTTCAGGTTTATTTTCAACCTGCCTTATTGGTGGATCTTCTCTTAGAGATAATCTTAAAGCACTACAAAGAAAAAATCACATCATTATAGGTACCCCTGGAAGATTACAGGATATGGCTCAACGTAGAGCACTTAGATTTGATCGATTCAAAGTTTTGGTGCTTGATGAGTTTGACAGAATGCTGGATATGGGATTTTCGAAAGAAATGCAGGAAATCAATGCCAAAATGGTCAATAAGCAACAAACATTATTGTTTTCGGCGACATCAGATGCTACTCAAAAGGAGTTGATCAAAGAAATGACACAAGAGCCTTTACGATTTGAAGCTGCACAGTCCACGCACAAAACTAATTCTATCATACAGGATGTTATGCGTGTAAATGGTCAGGATAAGTTCAAAATGCTTACAGGTTTGATCAATGAAAATTCATCTAATCGAACTATTTTGTTTTGCGAAACGAAAAGAAAAGCGGAACAGGTTTCTAAGCAATTAATGGAGTCTCAGATAAAATCAGATGCTATTCATGGTGATAAATCACAAAAAGCACGTGAGATAGCTTTGAGAAAGTTCAAAAAAGGTCAGGTTCAGGTATTAGTAGCTACCGATGTAGTTGCCAGAGGAATCGACGTTCAAAATGTGGAGTTGGTCATAAATTATGAGGCTCCAAGAAATTATACAGATTATGTTCACCGAATTGGTAGAACGGGCAGGGCTGGGAAAACTGGTCGTGCTATTACATTTATAAACTAAAATATACTTTATGGCAAGATCTCAGAATAGTTTTATTAAAAAACAAAAAGCAGAGAGAAAGCGAAAAAAAAGAATGGAGAAAATCCAGAAAAAGATTGATAAAAAAGATCAGGAAACCAGTGGTTCATTGGACGATATGATTGCATATGTTGATGAATTCGGTAATATTCTGGACGAACCACCTGAAGAGAAGAAAGAAGACAAGAAGAAAGAAGATAAGGAATAATATTTTCCAGGGTAGAGAATTCTGACAATCAATTAGCTTGAACCAGTTGGGGTTTTCTACCTAACTTATTAAAGCCTTTAATCAACACAAAGGTACCCCCTATCCCGATTGCTCCGCCTGTGTAAAGCAAAGCTTCACCCACGTTTTGATTTACAGTGAGGAGTTGACCACCAATAATCGTTACCGTATATCCCAGAGTAGCGATAAAAATACCTGTTTTTAGCGTTTTTCTCGAATCATCAAGACTGGCATTGATGTTATCAACATCTAATTGTAGATTTATAACCGCATTTTTAAGTGAGTCCAAATCCCCTGCCGGACCAGTGCTTTGTGAAAATGAATTGAATGATATAGTAAGTGCAGATATTAAAAAAGAAATTTTTAAAAATCTCATATAATATTATTGATTTAACCAATCTTTAAACTCAGAAACCCTTTCTCTGGCAACAATCCATTGAAGGTTTGGGTTTGGTCTCATTTTTAGTTGCAATCTTCCGTTTGTATGGTTTTTCATCTCAACCAATGCATTAAGATTTACAATAGTTGATCTATTGATTCGATAAAACTTATCGGGATCCAAAAGCTCTTTCTCCAATTCTTCCAATGAATGATTAATTATATATTTCTTATCATTCTTCAAATCCTGCATGAAAACCAGTTTATTTTCAGTATAAATGCAGGAAATATCTTCTGAGTTTAGAATAGAAACCTTATTACCTATCTTACCCAGAAACTTCTTTTTATACGAATTAGAAGCAGATATACTATGAATTGCTTTGTAGAATTCTTCGGGAATTGAATTTTTCCTGTAAAATTTTCTGGCTTTTTTCATTGCCTCCAGAAACTTAATCTCATTCACAGGCTTTAGCACGTATGCGACCCCGTTATTTTCAAATGCTTCTAATGCATACTGATCGTAGGCTGTAGTGAAAATAATGGGTATTTCGTGTTTGGTTGTCGAATGCACTTCAAAACTCAATCCATCCGATAATCTAATATCACTGATGATTAAATCGTATTTATTTTTATTCTCATTCAATAAAACAAATGACTCTCTTAAACTTTGAGCAGTATCTATACTATCGATTTCAGTAAAGTTTTTATTCAAAATATTTTTTAATCCCTCTATCGCAAGAGGTTCGTCTTCAAGAATGAGAATATTCATGGGTAATATTTATAACTGGTACAACAACTTTGAAGTTATCCTGAGCATCGGCATCCACCTGGATATCCTTCTCAAAAAACCCATAGCGTTCAGAAATATTTTTTAATCCAATCCCAAAGGAGGTCTCAACACTATCCTTTTTTTGCAGGGTGTTGGTTACCGAAATCTGGCTTCCTTTGCCTATTACTGAAACTTTTATGGGTTGTTTTTCAGTGAAAAAATTATGTTTTACTACATTTTCCAGCAACAATTGAAGCACTGTTGGTGGTATCATTGTATTTTGCAATGTGGGATCTATATCGATATTTATATTCAGAGCTTTTCCAAATCGTATTTCCAGTAACTCTATGTAATCATTCAAAAAGTTGAGTTCATCTTTTAATAAAACCAGCTCCTCTTCTCCATTCTTCAATACATATCTGTAGATATCAGAAAGCTTTTGCAGAAAAGCATCTGCTTTTTCCGGGTTTATTTTTATTAAAGTAGATAATGTATTTAGGTTATTAAATAGAAAATGAGGATTGATTTGATTATTTAACACTTCGTAGCGTGCTGATATTGTTGATGTCTTAAGTTTTTCGGCCTCGAGCTCTTTTTCCTTAAATTTCTGATTAAAGAAATAAACAGCATTCACCGTATTTAGAAAAAGATTGATTCTAAAATTAAACCCGGCAGTAAGCAATACATTTTTCTGTATGAAACTGAAGGGTTGGCCAAGATATGAAGATGTTAGTAAAACAGAAATTACTGACAGGATAATTATTGAAAATATACTGACAACAAATTGTGTGACCAGTGGATGTATGCCCTTAATTTTTGTTATAAGGTGTTTTTCAATAAAATAGTTAACAAACCAGATTCCTGCACATAAATATGAAACAACAATCAAAAGATGAATCGGCGGTAGATTTACCGCATATAGCCTATCTCCATTTAAAACCAGAATATTGGCAAATGAATAGACAATCAGCCCCAAAATGTAGAAATATTTATACCTATGACCAAACATCTCAAAAAATTACAAAAAGGCTGACAAAGTCGCCAGCCTCTGGAATATTAATATAACTCAAAATCTCTCATAAAGTTGGAAGAAGTACTCCATCAATTACATGTACTACTCCATTTTCGATAGCTACATCAGCCGTAGTTACATTATATGTATTTCCGGCAGCATCAGTAACGGTAACTGCTGATCCCGTTCTGTTGACAGTTAAGTTCTCTCCTGCTAAAGTGGGTACCGTTTGGTCTCCTTCAGCAAGATCAGTAGAGAATGCAACAGTTGGAACTACATGGAACTGTAATACTTTTGTTACCGCCTCAGCACCTAATGCATTTATCAAACCTGCAAGGTCAGAAACATTCTGAGCAGCTAGTAAAGCAGCAAATGCATCATTAGTAGGCGCAAATACTGTTATTTCAGTTGCCTGGATTAATGCGTCACCTAGTTCAGCAGCAATCACAGCATCAATCAATGTAGTAAGACCAGCGGAAGTTGCAGCTTCTACTACATTAGGATCATCACTTAAATCCGGAAGCACAACACCATCAATCACGTGAACTACTCCATTTTCGATTGCAACATCAGCTGCTGCGACATTATAAGTAAAGCCAAGATAATCTGTAACAGTAACTCCATTTTCCGATTTATTTACAGTCAATTCTTGTCCCTGAAGTGTAGTGAACGTTTGCTCACCATCCGCAAGATCATGTGAAAATGCTACAGCGGGAACAACATGAAACTGTAATACCTGAGTGACTGCATCTAAACCTATTTTACTCACTAAATCTGTAAGGTCAGTCGCATCATATCTTTCCAATAATCCTCCAAAAGCATCATTTGTTGGAGCAAATACTGTTATTGCCTCTGCGCCTGTTAACGCATCACCTAGTGAAGCAGCAGTTACAGCATCAAGTAAGGTAGTTAATCCAGCAGATGTTCCTGCTTCCACTATATTGGGTAAGTCAATAGAAGGAAGTAAAACACCGTTTATCACGTGCACTACTCCATTTTCGATCGCAACATCAGCAACCATTACCATATAAGTTGTCCCATTTGAGTCCGTTACCATCACTCCATCAGATGATTTGTTGACTGTTAAAGTCTGTCCTGCTAGTGTTTCGAAAGTTTGATCTCCATCAGCTAGGTCGTGAGAGAAAGCCACTGCTGGTACTACGTGAAATCCTAAAACTGTAGATAGATTTTCCAATCCACCTAATTCTGCAACTAACTCATCAAGATTACTTACTCCATATGCTTCAAGAGCTGCACCAAAAGCATCATTGGTAGGTGCGAAAACTGTGATTGCTTCAGCACCAGTCAAAGTACTTCCAAGGTTTGCAGTAGTAACTGCATCCAATAAAGTAGTTAAATCAGCGGCTGTTGCAGCTTCTACTACATTTGGAAGATCGATTGAAGGTAATAATACTCCATCAATTACATGTACAACACCATTATCGATAGCTACATCAGCTGTTACTACATTGTAAGTGGTACCGTTAGCATCCGTTACTGTAACAACATCACCTGTTTTTGTTACAGTTAAATTCTGACCTGCAAGTGTTTCAAAAGATTGTTCTCCATCAGCAAGATCAGCAGCAAATGCAACTGCTGGCACTACGTGGAAACCTAGTACAGCTTCTAGATTATCAATTCCACCTAGTTCTGCTACTAATTCATCAAGATTATCTACACCATAAGCAGCCAGAGCATTACCAAAAGCTTCGTCTGTTGGAGCAAATACTGTAATCGCTTCTGCATTGGTTAATGTTGTTGCAAGTCCATCAACTGCGGTTACAGCGTCAAGAAGGACTGACAGTCCCGCTTCAGTAGCAGCCTCAACTAATCCTGGATTCATTACTTCTTCCATTAGTAATTCTGGAAGTAAAACTCCTGAAATAACGTGGACAACACCATTCTCAATTGCAACATCAGCTGTTACAACATTAAATGTATTTCCAGAAACATCGCTGATTGAAACCCCGGCATCAGATACATTCACTGTCAATGACTGTCCTGCAAGAGTGTTCAGTGTCTGTCCATCAGAAAGGTCTGCTGCAAAAGCGGATGAAGCTACTACGTGATAACCCAATACAGTTTCAAGGTTTTCTACACCACCAATTGCTTCTATAAGCTCAGTAAGATTACTTGTTCCGGTTGCAGTCAGTAAATCACCAAAAGCTTCGTTTGTAGGAGCAAAAACTGTTATGTCATCTGCATCCAGAAGTGTTCCAGCCAAACCATCAACTGCATTTACAGCGTCAAGTAAGGTTGTTAAACCAGCTGATTCTGCTGCTTCAACCAATGATGGGTTTTCTTCCACCATTTCATCCATATCATCGTCATCATCACAGGATACTAAGAACATTAGCATCGGGATTATTAAAAGAGTGCTCAGAAATTTTTTCATTTTGTTTAATGTTTTAATTTACTTCCTAAACACTCTGATGGATGAATTGATACGCCCTTTAACCCGAACTGTAATGATTTATATGCTAAGTTGTAGGGATTTTAGTCCGAACTGTATCTCATTGAAATACTATATTTTCAACAAAATTGATAAAAGTGCAAAACCTGAAATATAGATTTAGTAAGAATTCGTTGTAATCTTTAACGGTTTCTCCAACCGTAAGGATTGATATCTGCTGTGGAAAGCTGTGCATGACATTCCCCATTTTGAACATCTTCAATATATTGCATTGTGAGGGTTTGCCAGGTTAATCGGGCAACTTCTCTTTTGAACTTGTGAATATTTCCATTAAAATGAGTTTTGATTAATGTAGCTTTGTCCTGGTAAGTCACAAGTTCATTATTACCATTTTTATAATAGATTGTATAGTCTTTCATAGATATAGTTATTTCGTTAATTCAATCCAGATAATTCTAAAAAAACCTTTAATGGATAATAATTTAGGTATTCCTCTGTTTATTTTAAGGATTTCTTTTTCCTGAATTCTGATTATGATTTTGTCTTTTATTAGCTTGAGAACTTTTCTCTGAGGACCACCGAATTGCCTGAAAGATTGCCAGGTTTCCCAACTGGAAAAATCAAAAATGACCCGGTTTTCAACCCGGGTCACATTAATATGATGATTTCCATTTTTGATCTCTAATATACCATCTATAGACATCATTTCTCAGAGGTAGTAATATTGAGTTTACCATTTACTTTCCATTTTGCTGAATCATTTGATTCAGTTCCACTTGGAACATCGATCTCAAGGTTATCAAACTCATATGAAATGATCGCATTTCTTCCAGTGAGTTTATCATATAATCCTATTGCTAAATCCGGCCAGTTTTTCGTCTCTTTTTCCATAATTCTTTTTATTAACATAACAAGGCGAGAACGATACTGTTTAACTTTCTTTGTATTATATTAAACAAAAAGAAATCTCGATATCTGCCTGTGATAAACTAATGATTCATTTTTCTGACTCAAAGTTCAAAGTATTGGGGAAACAAAACTGGTCTATTAATTATGCAATTGGAAAAGATACATAAAAACTACTTCCTCCGTCTTCATTATTCTCTGCCCACAATTTTCCACCATTAAAAGCAATCAGGTCCAGAGTAAGCAATAAGCCAACCCCACTACCCTTTTCTTTATCCGTACCTATCTGGGTTTCAATATTTCCCTCTTTGATATTTTCCAAAAGGTCTGAATTGATACCAATCCCTGTATCCTTAACCTGTACCTCAATATATTTATCCAGTTCAGAAATTTCAATTAAAACCTTTCCTTTCTGAGGTGTAAATTTTATTGCGTTGGTCAGCAGGTTATTAAAAATCAACATCAACATATTAGGATCAGCTTTTACTTTCTCTACCTGCTTATGCTTATACTCTATGGAAATATCTTTGCTATCTGCCATATATTTCACATAGCTGATTGACTGAACTATGATCGTATCTAAATCTATTGATTCTAGGTTTGCTGTAAGGCCTTTTTGCTGGCTTTTAGACCAGTTTATCAACGTTTCAGATAGTTTATTCAATTTATCGGTCTGGTCAAGTAATGAACCAGCATAAGTATTGAATTCTTCCCTTGTGATCTGACCATCTTTAGCCAGTTTTAACATCCCGTTTATATTACTTAGAGGATTTCTAATGTCATGAGTGATGATAGAAAAAAGCTTACTTTTAATCTGATTAAGATCTTTTAGATCAGCATTTTGATCTTCAATGACCATTCTGGCAGATTTAAGCTTTTTGTTTTGTCTGAAAAGTAATAATAGCTGAACAATTGTAATTGCTAAAATCAATAAAGCTCCTGCCGTAATCAAAGTCTGAATTCTCAATCGTGATTCCTGTTCAAGATTTTCATTGGTCAATTTGAGTTTAGATATTTCATTTTCCTTTTCTCTTTTGTATTGATCCAATGCGAGGATTTTCTGATCATTTAATGCCTGATCCAGACTATCAGAGTAAGAATAGCTTTTATCAATATACTCCAAAGCTTTTTCAAATAATCCCTGTTCCTTTTTAACATCAGAAAGAATTTTATAAATCAAATCATTTTCTATTGAAATATTGCTTTCCTTTGATGTTTTCAATGCCAGGTTGGCATATTCTTCTGCCTTATTAATGTTACGCTCAGCCATTTCAATATTTGCCATCATTATATAATTAAAAGACAGGTCCCAATTATTATTTAGATGAATGTTTAAATTGATGGCTTTTTGGATATACTCCCTTGCTAATTCTACCTTCCCCTGCTTGAAATATACTCCACCTAATTCATTAAATAAAAATGGTTTTGTATAAGTTAATGGAATAGTATCTAGTATGATCTCTGTTTTATCGTAAAAATACAACGCCGAATCAAGCTGATCTCTCAAATAATAATGATAGGCCAGATTTATAAATGTTATGGAAAGTCTTTCTGCATTTCCGGTTTTCAGCCTAATATTATGAGACTGCCAGAAATAATCATATGCAAGACTATGTAAGCCAATCTTATCGTAGGTCTGACCAATGTCAATCATCACATCAGCCTGCATACCCAGATCGTTGGCTTCGTAAGCAAGATCGAGCAGCATAAACATGTAATATGCAGCACTATCCAGCCTTCCTTTAAGGAAATGCGAATTACCAACCAGCCGTAGTCCTTCGAATTTTCCTGATGAATAATTTATAGATTCAGATAATGCAATGATTCGATTTGCAAGGATCATGGCACTATCTGGCGAAGCATAATAAATAGATTTTGCCTTACTCACCAGCGTATCGATTTTAGCCATGTCGATCTTTTGGGTAAAACCAATACTCAAAGTCAGAACCAGAATAATAAATAAGCTTATTCTTCTCAAATCATTCACAGTAACGGTCGTAAAGCTATATCATTTGAATTACAGAAATAAAAAATAGTCTATAAGTTAATGTTATAAATCATTGAAAAGTCAAATCAACTGAATATAAATGTTATAAAGACTTCAAAGCTTAATCAACATTTATAACCTCAACAGAAAGTATTCTAACATCCTTTACAGGTCGATCTAATGAATTAGTTTCTTCTGCAGCAATACTATCAACCACATTTAATCCGGAAATAACCTCGCCAAACACTGTGTAATTCTGATCCAGATGGGGTGTTCCACCGATTTCCTTATAGATACCTCTGTGATGATCCGGAATGACATATTTTGTAAAACCTGAATAGGATTCAGAAATTGTATTGATGGAATCATTTACTCTAGTATATAAGTCAATATTTCGGGTACTCATAGCTAAATCGAGAGAATCAAATAGCGTTTTATACATGGTGTCTTTCCGTAAATAATGCTGTGCCAGCCAGTTATTAATTCTTTGCTGAGCAATATCGAGTGTACTGTCACTGTGAACTTTACCCTGAACAATATAAAACTGACAGCTGGATGATGCTCTTTCCGGATTTCCCTCTCTTGCGGCAGCCAATACTCCCTTTTTATGAAAAAGAGAAGTATCAAATTCAGCATCAACTCTGTAGTCGAGTCCTCCCATACCTAATGTATCACCAGGTGAAGCATTCTTACTATCCGGATCACCTCCCTGAATCATGAAGTTTTCGATAACCCTATGGAAAAGCAAACTATCATAGACTCCTTCTTTAGCTAGCTTCATGAAATTATCTCTATGCTTTGGAGTCTTGTTGTATAGTACCAAAGTGATCTCTCCTTCTGTAGTATTAACTTTCACCTTAGTATGGTCTTCCCACTTCGAATCTGTAGCTGGGCTACAACTTACCAAAATAATTAACAATAGAAAGATGGTGCCGGATAGGTATTTCATAATTTCATAGATCTCTGCAATTCAAATTTACACATAATTATTAGGAGAATGCGAATGGGTAAATTACCCGGGTTTTCTAAATTGCAGGCGTGTTGGATAAAAAAATGGAACCTCAACCAGGACTCAAAAAAAACTGGAAACAGTTCTCCCTTCTCGTATTGATCAATGGCTTTGTGGGTGCGATGGTTGGACTGGAAAGAACTATCCTACCCGAAATTGCAGAAAGTGATTTCGGAATCGCTGCCAGTTCAGCAATATTCTCATTTATTATTGTTTTTGGTATTTCAAAGGCGTTAACCAATTATTATACAGGCGCCTGGGCAAATAAAGTTGGTCGCAGGAATCTTTTGATCATTGGGTGGCTAATAGGGATTCCGGTGCCTCTTATACTTATATATGCCGCAAACTGGAATATGATTATTGCAGCAAATCTTTTATTGGGCATCAACCAGGGATTGACATGGTCCAGTACTGTTGTGATGAAAATAGATCTCGTGGGAGAAAAGAACCGTGGATTGGCTATGGGTATCAACGAATCAGCAGGTTACCTGGCAGTTGGCCTGGTTGCATTTCTTACTGGTTTTATAGCTGCTAATTATGGGTTAAGACCTTACCCATTCTATTTAGGAATATTTTTTGTGTTTACAGGATTGTTTTTAAGTCTATTCTTTGTCAAAGACACTATACATCATGTTCATAAAGAAAGTGCTACTAGCAAAGTAAAAAAGCAACTGAATGTATTTCAGGAAACATCCTGGCTGAACCCTAACCTTGGTAGTATATCTCAAGCAGGATTTGTAAACAATCTTAATGATGGAATGATATGGGGGTTATTTCCCCTCATATTGGCTTCTAAAGGGTTTGATTTAATTGAAATTGGAAAAATTGTAGCTATTTACCCCATTGTTTGGGGTTTGGGTCAGTTATTTACTGGCAAGTTAGCTGATCACTACTCCAAAAAATCCATGCTGATAATTGGGATGTTGCTTCAGGGCTTCTCAATAAGTGCAATGGCATATAGCGACAGCTTTGAAGCTTTTGCGATTCTATCTGTTTTACTTGGAGTCGGTACAGCAATAGTTTACCCTACATTTTTAGCAGCTATTGCCGATTATTCTCATCCGGATCAGAGAGCTAAAAGTATCGGTGTTTTTAGATTGTGGCGGGATTTAGGATATGCAGGTGGTGCAGTAATTACAGGAATTTTAGCTGATTCTATCAGTTATCAGTTTTCAATCCTGACAATCGGAATCATTACAATTATTTCAGGTTTCATTATTCTGATAAGAATGAATTAAGATAATTAAAGAAAAATTGATTATTAATATCAATAAACAAAAATACCAGCCTGTATTTAATACAATCTGGTAAATACTTGCCCGGCTTTAGACGGGATTGCCCGGCTTTAGACGGGATTGCCCGGCATAAGACGAACTTATCCGGCTTATGTCGGATTACCTACGATTTATCTTCGTCGTTATTTTTCAAATCGTTCTTAAAGGACTCTAATTTTTGATCGACTTCATTAATAAATTCTTCAGATTCAGCTTTTACTTCTTTCCAGTTGTCTTTTCCAGACTCAGCGACATTCTTCATTTTATCAACTACCATTGAACGTTTCTCTTTAAGTTCTTCAATAGCAATCTCTACATTTTCAGAGGCTCGCTCTCCCTCTATTTCTACAGTTTTTTCCAATTCATTAATAGCATCATCAAGGTCTGATTTTCTTTCTGTTAAAAATTCATTAATCTTTTCCTTTTCCTTGTCAATATCTACCAATTCCTTCTGTTCATTTTTAGAAGATTGAGTACATGATGCAAGAAAAAATATTGTTAAAAGTGTTACGAAAACTGTAGAGTAATTTCTTAAGTTAAATTTCATAGTCATATTTTTAGAATATAGTGTGAAAAAAACGTATCAATCATATTCTAAGGCATTTTTAAAGCTTCTTGTAGTTTAATTGTAGAAAAAATTCTACACTATGTTTACAGTTTACCTCAAATAATACAATGAATTGAAGTTTTAAATATTCAATGGAAGAATAATTGTACTGGCTTGATCTTTTCAAAAGATCTTATTTATACATAATAATTTCCGGACAAGGAACATAAATTCCTATTCACTAACGAACCAGTCATATACTTATATTATGGCACCATTTTGGTCTTATAAATGGCAATTCATAACATTTGTTTAGTGGTTTTTTGGTTAGTGATTAACTCCTCCAGGCGATTGATGTCAGGAGGAGTTTTTTTTCATAAAAAAAGCCGATTACCATAGGCAATCGGCTTTAAACTAAAACTCGATAAATTATTTATTAGCAACGATCTTTAGATCGATAGTAATATCATCTGATAAAATGTAATCTTTCACGAAGTGCTCCCAGTTAACATCATATTCCTGTCTGTTGAAAACTAATGTAGCTTCACCTGTTAGACCATCTTCAGTTACATTAAGCGTTGTAACTTCTGCAGTTTCCTCTTTTGTATTACCTCTGATCGTAAGATCACCTACCAGCTGATTTCCGTTATGAGATTTGATTTTGAAAGTTGCAGTTGGATACTCTTCTACCAAGAAGAAATCTCCTGTAGATAAATGACCAACCAAATCGCTTGCTCTTGATCCATCTTCATCTTTGTATGAAACAGAATCTAAAGGAACGATTGTAGTCATATCGATTGCTATCTCACCACCTGTAACCTGGTCGCCTTTAGCAGAAATATTTCCGCTTTGGATTCCAATTACACCGTTGTGACCGTAAACGCCAACAACTTCACCTTTCCATGCTACAACTGAAGCTTCAGGGTCAACAGTAAATGTTGCCTCCATTGCTTCTGTAGTTTCAGTGCTTTCTGTTTCTGCTGACTCAGTGCTTTCCTGAGATTTGTTTCCACTACATGATGCAAATACCATTGCAATCACTAATGTTGATACTAATGAGTAAAATTTTTTCATCTTTTTAATTTTAATAGATTAATTAGGTTTTGCAAGTTTAACTAAAGATGTAGGTACATGTTTATGAAATTGTATTATTTTTTATTTATAATTTTTATTTGAGGTCAGGAATAATTGAAATACTTCATCATAAATAAAAAATTATGATATTTATTAGACAAAACCTTCTATTTCAATGAAAGCTTTAGGTTCAATACTCCATTTACTCCTAATTTTCGCATTTATGGCTGCGGGATTTTCAAAATTATTAACCCCTTATACTAATTTAAAATCTCAACCTAATATGGAATGGGTAAATGATTTTACTCCTGGATTTATAACCTTCATTTCAATAATGGAAATTTTAGGTGCTTTCGGATTATTTCTTCCGCTTCTTGTTCGCAAATATGAGTTTTTAGTTCCTTTAGCCTCAATGCTTCTGGGAGTAGTAATGGTTCTTGCTGCAGCATTGCATATAAGTAGAGATGAACCCATATATGTTAATATGGTCTTGCTTGTTTTGACAATTGTAGTGGCCCAGATAAGAAGAAAATTGTTTAAACCAAGACGTTTGCGTTCCTAAAATGCATAACCTACTCCTACTCCTGCTCCAAGCAATCCTGCTTTCACTCTAAATAGTAGTCCATTTTTTCTTTGAAATCTATAGCCAAGATCAAAATAAGGTAATGTGAAAACTGAACTTTCTGTGAGTAAACCCTGATTGGCTCCAATTGAAATTCCTCCAGTAACTTCCAAATAATGAGGCTCTGTTCCAATTAATGAGACAAAAGCACCCATTCCACTCCAGCCAAATTGTCCTGATCGTGCATCTAGATATCCCAAACCAAGCCGACCGAAAAAAGCAACGTTTTTATCTTGATTTTCAGATAAACACCTTTCTGCATTTAGGAAAATAGAACTGTAATATCCAATGCTCCCTGCATCAACATATGATGTATACTTTGAAATGCTATTTTCCTGTCCCAGCAATAAATTGGAAACTGAAAAAAATATGGCCAGCGCAATAAACATTCTCAACTTCATAAATATGAACGTAACAGATCAAATCCATTGAATTATTGCAATTTGTTATGCTTTACATTGACTTTTAGCAGATTGCCTATTTATTGAGAATGATGCTTATATCCGCTTCGATGAGCTCTTCTATCCCATCCCCATTAAGGTCTTCTGATAAGGTTTTATTGGATGATAGTTCCAGAATATTGGCTGATAGTCTGATTATTTCAAAATCCTCCAGGTCTCTGATTCCTCCGTTATCTAAGGAAATAGCAACACCATTTCTGGAATAATTACCCGAGTTAGTATTCGAACCAACCACTGCACTCCAGGTACGATCAGCATTGAAAGTGAGTTCGATGCCCACAAACCCTTGTTGATCCAGGTTCCTGTCTTCATAAAACTCCGCTTCAAATTCTGTAGCTTCCGTTGGAGTCAAACCTAATTCATCAATGGCATACTGAAATGGGTCTTCATTGTTAATCAAAGTACTAATTGTTGTACTGGTAATACTCCAGGTTCCAATCAATTCACTTTCTTCCTGTTGATTACCTTCATCATCGCCTCCGCAACTAATCAAAAACATTGATGAAAATAAAAGCACTAATAATAAACTCGTGGTTTGTATAATATTATTCATTTCAATTCCCTACTAATGATACTTGATTCTTCAACACAAAAAAAAACCATTTGCTATTGATAACAAATGGTTTCTTCTATTGATTATTAATATTTCTATTTCGTAAGATTCAGAATAAATGTAATTCTAAACTCCTCTGTTGTTCCATCTTCATCGATATCTTCAGTTTCTGTTTCGTCAAATTCAATTGTAAGATTGCTTGATGTAAGTGTTTTGATTGTTGTCACAGACTCTTCTCCTCCTGATGTGATGGTCAGTTGATCTCCACTTCGCGACCATGTTCCTGATTCCGAGTCACCGTCAAAGTTTGCCTCGTAGGTATTATCACTGTTAAAAGTGAGAGTACCGCCAACAAACCCTTCATCAAGGCCATCTGTGAATAATTCTCCAAATTGCTCAGCTTCAGCTTCGGTAAGACCTAATACATCCACAAACCATTCAACTAAGTCAGTTCCATCTATAGTTGCATCTACTGAGGCAGAAGCTACAGTCCAGGTACCGGTAAGGTCACCTCCACTTGGTCCGTCTCCTTCGTCGTCTCCTCCACAGGAAACAAGTACACTAAATGATAATGCCAGTGCCAGCATAACAAAAATACGGTAGGTTAGATTTTTCATAATGATAAATTTTTAATTTAGTAGGAAGATATGAATTATTATATCGATAAACTTATATTTGAAATTAAATTAGTGCTATATTTTCCACACTAGCGTAAATTATTTAAAGGAAAACTCTTCTTCAACACAAATTTATAGCTTCCTCAAAACTTCCTGTTTCCTCCTGAACAAAAAGTAATTTCTTTTTAAGATTGAAATTGATGGATGCAACCATGGAATCCGTCGGTTTTACATAAATAACCCTGGCTACATCATAGCGGGTTAGCAGATCTAATGTCGATTGCAGAATGCTCACAACTTCAAATGATTCAATGGAAATATCTGAGAAATCGTAGATCAATGTAAACCCGGCATTGAGTTGACGGGATGTGAGCAACATTTGATTTGCGTAGTATTTGACATCCTTTATAGACACATTTCCGGCAATCCGAACTTTCATCGCATTGTGGATATTATCAGCTTCTATCAGAATGTCCGGTTGCATGCGGTGCAAGTATAACAACTTATTGAAATAATGGAGTGAGAAAATAAACTGAGTCGGTAATAAATGGTATGAAAAGGAAATCTATAATATTTTCTTAATATTCTAGACTATACCGCCTACCACAAGAAATGAATAAACGAGTAATACCATTGCTAATGAAACAATACTATGATGAATGACCCTGTTTTCAAACCTGATTCCTAAAATTGACAATCCTATAGCACTGATCCTCAGTAAATTCAATGCTGTGAAAAATGAATGCCCTCCTAATACAATGTCAACAACAAGATTAAAAGCAAAATAAATACTCAGCAGAACCAAAAAAGGCTTTTTGATCGTCACATAATATTCGTATATCGGGATATTATCAAACTTCAATTCGTGGGGCAATAAAATAACCGTTACAAAATAAAGTATGAGTGAATTAGAAATCAGAAAAATATAGTTGATCAAATTAGGATCTGTAAATAAAGGATTTGTCCAGATTGACCACCATTTTTCAATCAATAGTGAGAAGCAAAGTAATGTCCAGAATGAGTAAAAAATCAAATCCCATTCAAATTTGAACCTATGAAATAATCGACTCCAGCCATTAAAATATTCGGTGATCACATAGCCATAAATAAGTGATAAAAAGATAGTTAGATGTTCAACCTTGGAATAATGATCAGGCGCCAGGTCTGTATTTTCCAGGATCATAATACCCATAGCATCAAGAATCAAATAAAGTCCTGCCAGTAACAAACCTAAACTCAATATTAATATATCAATGCTTCTATTAAAATTAATGATACCCAATACACAAAGTATAATTCCAAGGATTCCAAACAGGCTATCATCTCCTGAACCCGGGATAAATTGATCATAGAAAAAATAGAGCCCTAAAATTAAATAATACTTATTCTTGTTCTTTAGGTAGTAAGATTTAAGATCGGTGCCCTCTGAATTATTGAAATTTCGAAACTGTGTGTACACCAACAGGTAATACAGTATAAAATAAGGAAAGTTGATCAGGAGTTGAAATATCGAGTCTTTTAAAAGACCAGCTCTAAACCAAATATTCCACCAATGAATAAATAAGATAAAGGCAGTAAGAATGGTAAACAAGATATGCCTGACAGATATTTTTAATTTATGCCTATTTCTCAGTATCTCTCCCCACCCAATAAAATACTCTGATGCAATCAAACCCAATATTATGGATTCGAAAGCAACCAGGTATTCTACCAATGAGTATCCCTGTATTTCTTCCAGCATACTTCGAATATAATGAGTATCTGGGATAATTAAATAGGAAATAGTGAACTAGCGAAATAGGAAATAGTGAAATGGGAAATAGGGAAATAGCCTGTCCGACACTTTTTTGGCGGGCCTGCCCGGCGAGGTACGAGTCGGGCCTGCCCGGCAGTATGAAGTCGGGCCTGCCCGGCGAGGGACGAGTCGGGGGTATTAGAGTGTTGGAGTTATAGTGTTTTTTCTTCAAATAAGTTGAGGTGGGTTATGTTGAATCATAACTAATTTTGGTTAATTTCGATCAAGTTCCAAATAATTATTAAAAAATGACTGCACAAGAAGCACTGAAACATTTAAAAGAAGGGAATAAAAGATACGTAGAAGGGAATCTAAACCACCCACACACAGATAATTCCTGGAGGGATTCGCTACAAGAAGGTCAACACCCTTTTGCCGTAATCTTAAGTTGTGCGGATTCCAGGGTTGTCCCTGAATTGCTTTTCGATCAGGGCCTTGGAGATCTTTTTGTTATCAGAGTCGCTGGTAACGTTGCTAAAGACAAAGTTCTGGGAAGCATGGAGTACGCGGTAAAGTACCTGGGAACAAGACTTATAATCGTTTTGGGACATGAAAAATGTGGTGCTGTGAGTGCAAGTCTGGGTACTGAAGATCCGGGAGGTCATATCGGTTCAATTATAGAAAAACTAAAACCTGCTGTGTACATGGCCAAAAGAATGGAGGGTGATCATTTGACCAATGCCATTAAAGTAAATGCAGAGATAACTGCAGAAGAAATTAAAGAATCCAAGCCTATTCTTAGTGAAGCCTCCGAAAACCAGGGACTTATGGTAGTACCTGCTTATTATCAATTGAGTACCGGTGAAGTAGAGTTTTTGTAAGTTGATTCGCGAACTGCTGCAAAGCCTGCCACAGAAAGTCGAAATGCACGGGGAGAACGTGTCAGGTAATTAAGAAAATGCTTGGTTTAAAGTTAGATATTAAAGTTTTCTTTTTTCAATTCACCGGTTTTACTTCATAACCTTTCTTTTTTAGCAAGTTTAGAACCCCTTCTTCTCCAGGAAGGTGGCCCGCTCCTACTGCAAAAAATGTTGGTGTTTCAGCAGCAAATTGTTCAATTTTAGCAATCCATTTTTTATTACGCTCTATAAGTAGCTTACCTTCGATTTGTTGATATTCAGGGTATTTTGAAATTAGTTCACTTAACCCCTCCAGATCCTCTTCTTTATACAAACTAACCATATCATTCATTCCGTTCATTAATTCATCTCTATTCTTTGTATAATAAACCAACCAATCCAATTGATCTTCCAGCGGAACATCATCAAATAATCCCACCTGTTCTTCAATAGTCTCCAGACCAAGTATTTCAATTTTTTGTTCAGTGGCCATGGCTTCAAATGTTCTTTCAAAAGACTGTGGAGAATTACATTTCAGAGATTTTTGAAGTATCATGGAAAGTAAAGCAAAAGGTTTCAATGTTCCCAGTTGCTCCAACCCAACACCATAATTTTCGACAAAGAAATCATTAACAATTTCAAGGTCTTTTGGGTCTTTAAATCTTGATTTTATATTCTCCTTATTTTGATTATAGCTTAGCATGTGCAATTTCTGACCCATTTCAGGATCATCTATATCAATCTCCAGGACTATAAGGTCACTATTACTAAAAGTTGTTTGTAGTTTTTCTGAAATGTAAAGGTCATCCGGACAAATTGAATGAATTGTACCGTAAATAAATGATGGTTTTTCCAGTCTATTACCACTTATTTGCCACAACAGGGATTTATTATCCTGTCCTTTTGACTGAATTGAAAATAGTATAATAGCAAGCGCAAGTGCAGTTTTTTCAAGTAAATCTAATACTTTCCTCATGTATTCGAATAGCGATTAAATCAGGCAATTTAAATAACAGAATTGTAATTTTAACAATAAGTTTTTTAAGTAGTTTACGGGTAGTAGTTTTAGTGTTTCAATCTCAATATATGCAAAGAGCATTATTCGTATTTATTTTTTTTCTGGTAGCGAATTTTTCTTTCAGCCAGGAAACCAATAAAAATCAGCCAAAACTAGCCATCGTGTTGAGTGGCGGTGGAGCAAAAGGTATCGCACATATACCACTATTGAAGCTACTCGATTCTCTTAATGTAAAACCAGATTTAATTGTGGGTACCAGTATGGGAAGCGTTGTAGGTGGGCTGTATGCAATGGGATATTCTGCAGATAGCATCGAATATATTGCAAAAAATATGGATTGGGATCGATTACTTTCCAATGATATTGATTTTAACCATATCAATCCTTCAGAACGAAGCGAAGACTCCAATTATCTTGTAAAACTTCCCTTTGAAAATGGTAAGCTCAATTTGCCCTCCGGTCTGATAGAGTCGCAGGAATTAAGCCTGTTTTTTAACCGTTCAGCTTTAGCAGTTCAGGAGTATGACTATTTTGATTTATTTCCAATCGCTTTTCGAAGTGTTTCTGCTGATATTGTTACAGGTGATAAAATTGTAATGGCAGAAGGAGATGTAATCGCAGGTATTCGATCAAGTATGGCTATACCTACCATTTTTACCCCCGTTTTTTATAGAGATCAAATTCTGGTTGACGGAGGTGTACTAGATAATTTTCCAGTAGATGTTGCACAGGAATGGGGTGCGGATATCATAATTGGAAGTGATGTAAGTGGAGGTTTTGTGAAATCAGGTAAATCTTCTTCATTTTTCCAGGTGATGATACAGAGTTCTGTCATTACTTCAGCAATAAACAATAAAATCAACAGAGGAAATTGCGATATTCTTATTGACCATGTACCAAATCTTACTCATGGCACTTCGGACTTTGCAGAAGCCAATGAGATTCTGAGTGAAGGAAAAATGGCAGTAGATCAAAATGTTTCTCAGATAATAGAAGCCACAAAACCCTTTGTAGTAAGCAACTGGAGGCCCAAAGAACTGGATTGGGATATTATAAAATATGATAAATTAGAATTTGAAGGAATCAAACCTCATCACGTCGATTTACTAAAAAACAGATTGAAACTGAAGGATTCAGATGAAATCTCAACCCTTCAGTTTGAAGAAAAAATGCGAATCGGTTATGGTTCTGATCTTTTTGAAAAGCTTACATATCGTGTTTATAAAGAAAATGATATAAAAGTGCTGAAAATATCAGGTCAGGAAAAGCCAAAATCATATCTTAAATCTGCAATTCATTATGACACAGAACAAGGCGCAGGGATAATTTTCAACCTAATGACAAGGGATTTTCTTGGAAAAAATTCCAGAACTCTTGCTACCGTTGACGCTTCCGAAACTCCCAAAGTAAGAATTCAGCATCAGCAATATATTTTAGATAAGAAATGGTGGTATAGAACAGAATATGCTTTCGAATCTTTAAATAGAAGTGACTATACGGAAGGGGTCGCTAATGGAGATTTTACACTTAGATACAATAAAGCTACTTTCCAATTACTTCGTGATATTGGAAACAACAATTCTTTTAGTATGGGGGTTGGTTACTTCAGTGATGTATTGATCCCGGATATAGAAGCTCGTACAATTGGACTTTCTCCGGATAGTCTGGTCATAGAAAGAGACGGCTTTCTATTGCTGGATAATTTTAGCAATCGTGTATTTTTGACATCCGTCGGATTTCAGCATAACTCCCAACTGACAAGGTTTTATCCGAAAAGAGGTATGAATCTTAACCTCTCAGTACAATACGTGTTTGATAATAAAATCACATTTGATTTTTGGACAAATGTATTGGAACCTATTTCTAACTATTTAGACCATGCATGGATATCCAACTTTAACTATTTTCAATCTTTACAGGTAAGCGATAAACTTAGTATTCAACCTGTAATATCAGCAGGTATCCAGTACAGTTCATCTGATGAATATTTTAGTTCTGGATTTCTTAGATTTAATTTTCTGGGTGGAATCCAACGTCGACTTAATCCTCAAATAATCAATTTTCCGGGTTTAAGAGAAGGTGAGCTTGTTGCTGCTCAATTCGTTAATATAAGATTACAGTTTCAATATGAGTTATTGAAAAATATGTATTTAATTCCTTCTGTTCAATATTCAATGCTAAGCCAACGTCCACTGAAGGAATTTATGAGCGACCTTGAAAACGGCAATATCTCTGGTAACTGGACTGATCTGGATAGTTTTAGTTCTGCTTATGTTTATTCCGGATCCCTGCAGTTGGGCTACAACACTCCTATTGGACCTATAAATTTTATGATTTCAAAACCAAATGACATCAAAGGGCTGCGATATTATTTTAGTTTAGGTTTTATATTCTTTTGATACTTACGGACAGCGAATGCTTACAGAAATTTTAAAAGACAGTACCCCATTTAATTTGCTTCCAGGGTTGGCTGAATCAAGATTTTATCTATTTGATTTTACAGATGAAAATGATGAGTTACTCAAAATTGATCTAAATAGTAAGGAATCGTTTATTCACTATATATTTCGATCTATTGATAAGCACAATTGTACATATGGAATAGGGAAATATAATGAAGACAGAATCATTTACAGGAGAAGTGATCTTTTTACTGAAGAAGAAAGTCGATCTATACATTTAGGTATTGACATCTGGGCAAAAGCGGGCACTCCTGTTTTTTCTCCTTTGGATGGGGAAATCCATAGTTTTGCCGATAACTACAATCATGGTGACTACGGCCCAACCATCATCCTGAAGCATGATATTAATGGATTCATTTTTCATACTTTATATGGTCATTTGAGTAAAGACTCTTTAGTTGAATTGGAAAAAGGAACAAAAATCAGAGGTGGAAATCAGATTGCAAGATTAGGAACTTACGAAGAAAACGTCCACTGGCCGCCTCATTTACATTTTCAGGTCATTATTGATATGTGGAATTACACTGGCGACTTTCCGGGGGTTTGTAAACCCTCTGAGAAAGAAAAATGGCTCCTTAACTGCCCGGATCCTACTCCACTGCTAAATTTTCTTTGAACCTCGTGTGATTATCACCTGACTACTTCGACAAACTCCAATCTTAAAATACTAAAAAAATCAGGAGTAAATGGCATTTATTGTTCTTCCTGATTATTTTAGAATACTAAACCTATTATCCAATGAATCGCCAGGCATTAATTTATTCTTATCTAAGCTTAGTTCTTTTAATTTCCGGATGTTATCCATTATCTGTGACCCGATGGAAATGGAGGATCAAATATGATAAAAATGCTATTTCATCCAAAAACTCATTTTTAAGCAATACTGAAGCCAAATCAACAGATAAACCCAATGTCATCTTGATCATCGTGGACGATCTGGGAAAATATGAGGTTTCGGCCTATGGTTCAGAAACTATGCAAACTCCTAATATAGATCAGATTGGAAAAGAAGGTGTTGTTTTTGAGCAGGCATATGTTACTGCTCCTACCTGTGCTCCTTCAAGGGCGGGAATCATTACCGGAAGAGTTCAAAACAGATATGGGTTTGAAACTCAAATCATGGAATTCTATCCAACTAACATGGTGGAGTATCTGTCAGGTAAGTATTTTGTGAATACCGGCGATTTTGAAGTGGCAGCCAAACCTCAGTTTCCATCCGAGTGGCAGGTCATAAAACAGGGAGTTCCTCCTTCCGAGATCAATCTGGCAGAAATTATGAAGAGTCAGGGTTATAAAACGGCCCAAATTGGTAAATGGCATTTAGGAGTTTCGAAAAATCATCTACCGCTGAACAGGGGTTTTGATTATCAGTATGGGTTTTATGGTGCCTCCAGTTTGTACGCGCCTGAAAGGAATTGGTCGCATGTAATGAATTATGAATATCAGTCTTTTAGCACTTAAAATCAGTGGGATACAGGCAGGTATGGTGAGGCAGCTATCATGGAAAATGGAAAAGAGATCGTCGAAGAACAATACCTAACCTTTGCAATCCGGGATAAAGCCATCGACTATATGGAAAAAAATAAAGATGATCCATTTTTCATGTACCTCGCTTTCAATGCACCCCATATCCCCTTCCAGGCACCTGTTGATTATTACTGCAAGTATGAACATATTGAAGATGATAATAAACGGGTCTATTATTCCATGATTTCTGCGTTGGATGATGCAATTGGAGAGATAAATCAAAAACTGAAAGAACTAGACATCGATGACAATACAATTGTCTATTTGATCAGTGATAATGGTGGTGCTTCCTATACCCATGCAACTGATAACGGACCGCTCAAAGGAGGTAAACTGAATCATTTTGAAGGCGGAATCAATGTCCCCTTTATGATGAAGTGGCCCGGGAAAATAAAAGATGGTATGAGGTTTATAAATCCGGTCTCATCGACAGATATATTTACCACAACAGTACTGAATACAGGGGGAAAACTCCCCGAAGACAGAAAATATGATGGAGTTGATTTAGTTCCATATATATCGAAAGAAAACTCGGAGAGACCTCATGAACATTTTTTCTGGCGAGCTGATCATATCTGGGTGATACGGGATATGGACTACAAATTAATTCTGAGTACCCGGGATGGCTGGGCTGAATTATATGATATGAAGGATAACAATTTTGAGGAGATCAATATCAAAGATGAGATGCCAGAACTTTACGAGGAGTTGTTACAAAAGCATCAGGATTGGCAGGATAGTGAACTCCCTGAAAAACCGATGTGGCCCAGAATAATGGATAAGAAGTTTGTGATCAATGGTAAAGAATATTTATTTCCTGCTTGATATGAAAAAGCTAATCATATTTTCTCTCTCATTTATATGTTTTTCATTGGCATATTCCCAGCGTCCCAAATTGCATGTTAAGCTATTTGCAGGTACTAATACCTCTACTTTTGTTTATCGTTTGGACAGCACAAAAGCAGATATATTGACCGGCTGGCAAACAGGGCTAGGTTTAAGAGTGAGTAAACGACATTATTTTGGTGAAATTGATCTTGTTTATGAGGATTTTGCTCTAACCCTGGAACCCGGAGAGGACCTTGATCCATCATTAGGAATTGATGATCCAATTAAACTCGCATTACATTCATTTGATATCCCCCTTACAGCAGGGTATATTCCTATAAAAGAACCTCTCTATAAGCTTTATCTATATGGTGGTTTAGTGAATAAATTTGCTTTGAAAGGACGGTTTTCTATTGGTGATGAAACGATAAAGGTAAAACCATCTGAAGTTTCTCAACCATTTTATGGATTGGAAGTTCGGTTTGGAAGTCAGTTGGACTTAGCATGGTTTAATTTTGATTTTAACTATTCATATGGAATTACTAACTCTCTAACCGAAAGAATCCGAACCAATATGCATAGCATTCAATTTAATTTTGGATTACTATTTTAGTTTTAAAATTAACATAGCTAAAAACTATTCATATTTTAGGCTATCTACTGGGTTTGCAAGAGACGCTTTGGTAACTTTTAAAATAATAGAAAGTAAAGCAATGAGTACGGTTACCAGTCCTGTAACTGCATAAATCCAGATCCCGATATTTGCTTTGTATTCAAAATCAGCTATCCAGTCGTTGACCAGATATATTGCAATCGGTAATGTGATAATGTAGGACGCTGCGAGAATGAAAATAAATTCCTTTGAAATAACAAGTCCCAATTGATAAAGAGATGCACCTAACACTTTTCGAATCCCAACTTCCTTTGTGCGTTGTATGACTATTTGAGACACCAATCCATAAAGCCCCAAGCAGGAAATGATTAACGCCAGAATGGTAGCAACCGAAGATAACCTAGATGTCCTTTTCTCAGTTTTATAAAAATTTTCGATTGTTTCATCTAAAAATTCAATATTTATCTGACGATTAGGATACTTATCTTCCAAAATAGAAGATACTTTTTCTATTGCTGCCTTGGTATTTTGGCCTTTGGTTTTGAAAGATATAGTCTTAGAATAATCATCATGTAATTCAATAAGTGTAGGTTCGATCTTATGGTGCAAAGATTGAATATTAAAATTCTCTACCACTCCCACTATAGTAAGATTACTTAGTTTTTTATCGAGCATCTCATTAGGATCTTTTAAACCCAATTCATCCATTAAAGCTCTATTAACAAGTACCTCATTGGTTGAGTCTGTTGATGAATATTTCCGTCCTGCAATCAATTCTATCTCATAAAAATCTATGTATTTAGGTTCTCCCTGTTTGCTATGAATGTCTAAATCAATCTTTTCTTCACCATCATGATACTGAAGGATTCTGGTGGACCAGCCATTATAAGCAGGAGGATTACTCTGAATGACTATATCCTCTATTTCGCTAAATGCTGTCAGTTCATTTTTAATTAATTCAGGATCACCTGCAGGGCTGTGAAATGGTAGACTGAAATACAAAACATTTTCCCTGGTGAAGCCCATCTCTTTGTTGAACAGATAGTCTATCTGAAAGTACACTACTACTGTGAAAATGATCAATAACTGGGAAAAGATAAACTGAAGTGAAATCAGGAGTTTTCTCAACCAGTTTTTACCACTACCATATGTCTGTGTAGCCCCCGAGTTTTTCAGAGCATTCATAGTGGGGAAAGCAGAGATAATAAAGGATGGATAGAATCCAGCTACAAATGCTATAAAACACAAAATTCCGAAATACTGAGCTAAAAAAACCGTATCTTCAAAACCAGTAGTTATACCATGTGGCATTTCAGAATTGAAGAATTTAAATACGTAAAAAATAGCTGGTATGGCAAGAAAACCTGCAGTGAATGTAAGAATAAAGCTTTCAGCCAAAAATCTTGAAATTAGTTGTTTCCTTTTACTCCCAAGGGTTTTTCTAATACCAACCTCCTTCATTTTATAATTAGCCTGAGCAATCGCGATATTAACAAAGTTGAAGATTGCGATGCCTAAAATTGCGAAGGCAATCAATGATAGAATCAATAATGTTTTCTTATTGGCAATCTGTGTTAAAGAATTATTAAATAAACCAAAATTAGCATCATAATGTAATTCTGAGAGTGGCTGTAATTCAAATTGTGTTTTGAAAATTTCCTCTTTTTGAAGTTCATCAACTTTTGCATTTGCATGTTGAATAAAATCTCTTTGCTGTTCATTATCCAATGGTACGTCTGTCTTAATCCATAATTGATCGGAGCTACTTACACTCGACCACTCTTTTTCATTGTATCGGTATTTTAAGCCGGAAGCAACTGTGGTTTCAAGGGAAAGAAAATCAGTAAATAGAAAATCAGTGGGCTTATTTTTTATTTCTACTACTCCAACTACCTCAGCTTTTATTGAATCATTATATTCAATAATGTTTCCCAGAACCTTGTCCGGAGGAAGTAAACCAAAATACTTTTCTGCCTGTTCTTTCAGGAGTACAACCTTACCTGCATCCGCTAAAGACAGACTATTGCCTGAAAGCCAATTATATTGATCTATAATATCAAAATAAGAAGGCTTAACCATTGCCAGATCAATATCATTAATTCGCTCTTTTCTGGTTTGATTTTGGATATTTAAAAAACAACTCCAGCTGTAAACTGGTGAAATGAGTTTGTAGGAAGGGTTATTGGCTTCCATAAAATCGTGTAATGCAAGTGAAACACCAGGATTAGTACCTGAAAAAGCACCCACGAAGCGAGTGTTAATTCTGTAAATCTTTTCTGCCTCAACAATGTCCTTATTGTAGCTTAGCTCATATTGAACTATTCTAAAAATGCTTACAAAAGAAACGATGCCTAATATGAGTCCGAGTATATTTATGATACTCGTGCTTTTGTATTTATAGATACTGCGGTAAGAGACTTTAAAATTGTGTCGTAGATTCATCATAAGTAGTTGTAGATAAGTTGAGTTTTTTGACCTTTTTCGTTTTAAAGCAAATGGCTGTAAAGATTTTAATACCCAGATAAAGTACCAGATCTGAGCCTTGGTTTTAGAGCTCTCTGTAAGCAGCTCGTTATACATTTCGTATAGATCACCTTCTATTTCCTCTAACCTTTGTTCGTTGCAAAACCAGCGAAGAAACCTAAGTGGAAATTTCGGTGGATCCTTATATTCAATCATTTTGTTGAAATGCTATCTCAGGAATTTGTGAACGAAGTTTTGTGCGGAGATCATTTGCTGTATCCAATGCTATTTTCCCGGCCTTAGTTATGGTAAACAATCGCTTTCTTTTCCCTCCTCTTTCCTTCATTTGCTCTCCCATTCTTGAACTTAATAATCCCTTCTCTTCAAGTCTGTACACTGCAGCATGAACCGAGCTAATAGAAATATTCCTGTCAGTTTGTTCATTGAGTTCATCCTTGATTGCAACAGAGTAGGCATTATCATACAAAATACCGACAGTTAACAACACCAGCTCTTCGAACTCTCCTAAATTGGTACCTTTCATTTTTATTTTTTTCGTAAATGTAAGTATTACTACGTGAGATTAAAATAAAAGGTTTAATTAATTTCGTATTTGTAAGGAAAAGTCCTACATCCTCCTGTAGTTTCACAAGTGGTTCAAGAGAATGGTTAATAGTGAATAACTACTTGATATTCTGTGTATTTCATATATATTTATTCGAAGTTTATATACGTAATAACCTATATTTTTATATAATTATTCTATTATATAATAGTTGATAAAAAATAGATTTTTCATGAAGGATATTAAATCATGTCTTCCTGGAAAATACCATAATTCCTTCTCAAAATGAACTATCCAGCCTTTCTGGGTCTACGATATGAATAATAGTTTAGTACATATTTTAAGGCCATTTCAATTGCTTTATTGATTGGATGTAAATCTGTTCCTAATGCAGGATCAATGAACCTTATCTTAGTGTAGTAATTTCTAAAAACAGGAATCTTTCCTCCGTTATTTATGTAATCCACTGTTTTCTGATACCCAAGTTCGGGATCATTTTTCATTATTTTACATGTAACAAGAGCAGGATTTCCATTTTTGTCCAGCATAGCAGCAAATCCAAATAATCTACAAATCAATCCTCTTCCTGTATAATTTTCACAATGTCCGGCCCCCTCAAAGTATGTTAGCTTTTTGAGATTTATACAATCTGTCTGTTCATGACCTACTTCTAACTTGAAAAGAATTTCCTCAGCCCTGCCCACTTTAAATAGATCATATGCAAAGGGTAAAAACTCAAGTACCGTTGAACTTATATTTGGATTGTAACAACAATGCCCACAAGATGATTTACAACGAAGTCCGGTATGTAATTTTAATTGATTTGTTTCTTTTTCCAGTTGATCAAATACCCGTCTGACTGCCTGTACTTTTCTGTATAGATTCATTCAGTGACTATTCAGTTATCTCATCTTCATCATCTACCTTTTCTTTGTCTTTATCTGAAAACATAAGGAGTAGCACTACTCTGAGCACTATTCCTATTGTGAGTATAATGAATTTTTTCATTTTTTTATGTATTTATTCAATTCCTAAATGAAAAAGGGCATCTCCTTTATTGATGACCGGCTGGTTATTTACCGCAAGCACATAACCATTCTTATTGCTTCGAATCGGTTTTTCAAACTCACCAAACGGTCCTGTTATATATCCCATTATTTGCTTTAATTCTGTAGTGTCTCCGGATCGAACCAACGAGTGATAAACACCTGCTGCTGAGGCTCTTATCCAGGCTGAACTATTGATCAAAATAGACTCATATTGTGGTATCGGTGCTTCCGAAATCATCCCCAGATGCTTCATAACTCTTAGAGCTCCGTTTATGGCTTCATCAATTGCACTTTTTCTTAATCTTAAAGATTCCCCTCCCTCAAATACTAAAATCGACTTGCCTTCTTTTTCAGCCTGTTTTCTAAATGATTTATCACGCAACGGGGAGTTGATGATGAATTTTGTTGAGAAAACTTCAGCCAGCTCAAGGTTTTTCGGGTTAGTTGTTAAAGTCCTTATCTGTGGGTAATTATTTATTCTTGCTCCCCCTGTATGAAAGTCTATGCCATAGTCAATCAAAGGCAGTATCTCATCCACCAGATGAAATGCAATTAGGCTGGCCAGTGAACCAGTCTTCGTTCCCGGAAATGACCTGTTCACATCCTTCCCATCCGGTACCTCTCTGGAGAAATTGAGAAACCCATATATATTCACTATTGGAATACAAATCACTGTTCCACAATCAACTTTATAAAGCTTATTTGTAATTATTCTTCTGACTGTCTCTACACCGTTTATTTCATCTCCATGCATCCCTCCCGATAATAAAAGAACAGGACCGTCTTTTTTTGCATGATGCACCATTATGGGCATTTCAATCTTAGTTCGGGTAGGCAGCCTGGAAATACCGATAGAAACCGCTTTGGTTTCCCCTGGTTTAATTTCTTCACCTGCGATATTTAATGGACTTCGTTTTTTCATTAGCTACTTTTTCCTTCCATGAGTTTAGAAATATGATCAATTACCTCAAAGATTACATTTCTTTTATGGGAATTGTGTTCATAGTCAATCATTTCAGACAATTTTGACTGTAATCGAAGCATCCAATGCTCATCTTCCTCGTCAACTTTTCTTTCCGGAGTCTGTTCGGCATATTCATAAATAATCGCCAAAGCTTTCTCTTCGAGTTCTTCAAGAGTATGTTTCATGGCCCATAAATTTTGAATTCCTAAATTCTACTTCAAAATCCTTTACAACAGAACAAATCATTATAGTAATCCTATCAATCATTTCCGGAGATGAATACTTTTGATTTATCTCGATTTCAATACCCATGTAATATTGATTTTCAAATTTTTCCCGCAGTGCCAATGTAAATCCATCATCAGTACCATGATATGGCAAATTGTGCATTACTAACATTTCCGGCAATTTTTCAGATAAATGAGCTTTTAAGTAGTTTGAAAAAACCTGCTCACTGTTTCTTGCAGGATCAAATAGAATCCCAATATCAAGATTTCTTTCTTTTCCATGTAAAACCGGGGTAAATGTATGAATAGAAAGGTGTAAGACAGAATTACTTTCAACCTGTTCAGATATATAGCGTTCCACTTTTTTCCGATATGGATAATAATAAGATTCCAAAATTTCCAATCTGTCTTCCTCTCCCAAATCTTTGAGATATTTTGAAAAAATCTGTTCATTAGTTGTAGAACGGTTCAAATCCACAAGTAAACGACTGATATTACTGCTAATATATTTAGCATTTAAATGCTTACTAATTTTTTTAGCATAAATACCTGCATTTATATCGATTCCAAGGTGAGACTCAAGATCACTTTTTGCATTTGTAAACCACTTATCAAAGCGTTTAGGGATAAGATTTCCCGCATGTTCACATGTGACAATTATACTGAGAGATTGCATTTCTGAAATAGTTTATTTTCTTCAAGATTATCACAAAGCTCATGATAGATAAGTCTCAAATTGGATTGAGAATACTCTTCCTGGGCTACATCCAAAAGCCGGATACTTAAGTTTCCTTCATCCAGGATTTGTTCAATAGTCTCCACCCATGGTGCTATAAAAGTGGCTTCATATTTCATTGATATACTCAGTAAATGCCTCCAAACCTCTCTTACTGAAGCTGTAGTATTATTTAAGCCAAGTAATCTTAGATATTTTTCACTTTCAACTACAGTATCCATCGAGGACTTAATAGTTTTTCTAAATAAATCATATAATGGTTCTACCTCCCACTCCTGCTGTTCGTGAAAAGAGCAAAACTTTTCACCTGCAATCATTTTAATTGTTGCAATAACCAAAGAAGCTATTGCCAAATCTGCATGGGGACACTCCTGTAAATCAATAATTCGGATCTCAATTGAACCCCGATCAAACCTTGCTATGATTCCCCTTGAGTTGACCCAAACCGGATCTAAAATATTATCAGCATTATAGATTTGAATATCCTTCTCTATCTTATTGTAAATCAACTTTTGATATTGTCGTTTTGATAGAATTTTTTCGGGAATAACTTTACCTACAATCGATGGAATTTTTTTCTGGTTGTTTTTATAATAAATAAGCCTTTTATCATGGTATCCGGTATAATTACCATTGATAATTGCAGAACTTGCAGAAAGGCCCGGAATTATTGGAAGTATTAGCCTCGCTGCCGAATGCAAAACTGCAAACTCCTCATCATCGTAAAAAGGCAGATTGATATGCATGCTTTGCAAGTTGGACCATCCATGGCCTTTGCAATCAAAAATCTGATTATATCGATCGTAAATTTCTGACTGACCATGTGGCCACAATTTACATTCCAGCTCAGGGTCCATCCAGGGATGTGCCGCAGTGGGCATTAACCTTGCATTGAATTTTTTGAGTCTTTGATTAATTTCTACAATGTTATTATGGAATTCCTGATTCAATAGTTCAAGGTCATAAACAGGTTCTGTACATTTCAATTCAATAACATGCAATACCAATTCATTACACCATGTAATCATTCCATTTTCGTAACTATCACAAATCCCTCCGGATGCGTCTTTTAAAAGCAGCTCAGCAACAGGTTTCACATTCAAAGTTTCCCTGTCCACAATAATATATTCTAATTCACTAGTGTCCGAGAAAAGGATTTAAAGTAAGGGCAGCACACTGTTTAAAGTGA
>CAYTFO010000009.1:0-5149 GCA_964437135.1 uncultured Roseivirgaceae bacterium
AAAGTCAAAGTTAATTCCACCCTCTTCTGTGAATTTCAGGCTATTGTGAATCAAATTTCTAAAAATCAAACTTACATGATTTGGATCTGCAAACACCCTATAGTCCTTTTCTGGTTTGAAACCAATTCGAAGCCCCTTTTTAGAAGCCAGAGGTTCATGAAGCATAATGTTCTCTGCAATTATTTCATTTAGACTTACTTTCTCTGGATAATTTTTTATCTGATCCATCTGAGACCTGGCCCAGTTCAATACATTATCAACTGTATTAAGAACAGTCTTAAGCTTTCTTTCTACATCCTTAGTGAAAATACTGAATTCTTCAGCACTTAATTCCTGTATTTCTGAGATTTTAAGAATATTGTGCAATAAGATAAGAGGGCTTCTTAAGTCATGAGAAATGATCGAAAACAATTGATTTTTTGCTTTATTAGCCTCTACAAGTTTGGTTTCCGTCCTTTTCAATTCCGTAATATCTGTAACATAAACTGTTACAAAAATGACCTCAAAGTTATCATCAAATATAGGATAATACTTTCCTAAGACATAGCTCTTAGACCCATCCGGAAATAATTCTTCTTCGAGAAAAGAAGGGGTTTTACCTTTAAATGCATTTTCCACCAGAGGTGAATGATTTTTCATAGCAGCATATGGTACAACCTCTTTGTAATGTTTACCAATAATTTCTTTTCTGGGAAGGAAAAAACCCTGTTCATATTGTTCATTGACAATGATGTATTTTCCTTCCCTGTTGATCATACCAATGAATAGAGGTAAGTTATCAATCAGAGAATAGACCTTCTTTTCCTGTAAAATCGAGGTTCTTACTACTTCAAATAATACATTGTTGAATACCCAGACGAGGAAGCAGGATATCGTCAAAAGCATCATTGTATTTGTCAAATCAAGTATGTGAGTTATCTGAAAAGCACTATCAGTAGCATCATATTTTTGATATTTAAGAAAGAATAAAGCTACTATAGTGAAGACCAGTAAATTGATTCTATGTCGCTTCTCAAAAAGAACAATGGACATTAAAGAATATCCGATAAATAAATTTTCCGTTCCGGTAAACCTTTGCTCATTGTAAGCAGTAATGGATGCAATGTATGTAAGGATTGCTAAACCTATTATGAGATAATATGATGCGGTTAGGCTTTTATTAAAATATTGAAGTGTAAAACAGGGAACAATAAAAAACACAATTATTGACAAGTCAAGCAATGCTATATGATAAAAACCATATAAAGTATTTACGATAGCAAGTATTATGGCAAGTACCGATATCGCAAGCAGCAAAAAATTAGATACATAAGTTTTTTGCTTTTCAATTGGGTCCTGTTGAGGAACGGTATTAATATATAATAACCTTCTAAAAATTGAAGTTACCTTCATCTGTTGGTGATGGAAATTCAAGCCCTTTGTAAATATTGCCTGTTTTTAGATGAAAGCAAAATAATTGATCTCACAAATTTTTAATCCAGGGAATCTAGCATGAACTTTTTCAATTCCACAAAATCATTTCCAATTTTTTCTTTGTGCGAGTTTTTAGTCTTTAATTCTTTTACTTTTTCAGAAAAATCAGCTTTCAAGCCTTCAACTTTATTTAATACAGGCAAAAACTTTACAGGATGGGCTGTTTCCAAAAATAGACCATTTTTATGGGTCACTCCTGAATCCTTCAACGCTTTGAAACCAATGGAACCATGTGGATCCAAAATATAACCTGTTTTATCATAACATTCTTTAATTACGGATAAGGTAGTTTCATCATCCATCCAAAATCCCGATAATGATTCTTTTATTTTCTGATAGTCGTTTTCAAATAACTCTAATATTCTGACAAAATTACTTGGATTGCCAACATCCATTGCATTACTATATGTCTCAACCGAAGGTTTTGGATTAAAAACTCCAGTTTCTAAATAGTCAGGGACTATACGATTCCGATTTGAAGCTGCTATGAATTTTGAAATAGGTAAGCCCATCTTTTGTGCAATTAATCCTGCTGTAAGGTTACCATAATTTCCACTTGGGACAGATATTACAAGATCTTCAAAATTATGCTTTTGAAATATGGATAAATAGTAAAAGGTCTGTGGAATAAGTCTTGCAACATTTATTGAATTAGCAGAAGTAAGATTGTAGTAATCAGCAAGTTGAATATCATTAAATGCATCTTTTACCATTTTTTGACAATCGTCAAAAGTACCATTTACTTCAATTGCTTTAATATTTCCTCCCCAAGTGGTCAACTGCATTTCCTGAACATCACTTACTTTCCCTTTTGGAAAAAGAATTATTACTTCTGTATTAGGAACATTGTAAAAACCGGATGCTACCGCTCCACCAGTATCCCCTGATGTAGCTACAAGAATGGTAACTTTCTTATCTGAATTTTTAAAAAAATAACCAAGCGTTCTGGCCAAAAACCTGGCTCCTACATCCTTAAAAGCCCATGTAGGTCCATGGAACAATTCCAGAACGAAAATCCCTTTTTCAATTTCGTGTATTGGAAACTCAAAATTTATGGATTGCTCTACAATCTCAAAAAGAGATTCTTCATCAATCTCATCACCTACGAAAAACCGCATAACTTCAAATGCAATTTCATCCAGTTTTTTACATGGAATACTGTTTATAAAATCATTATCAAGCTTTGGAATAAACTGAGGAAAATACAAACCTCCATCTTTGGGAAGACTATTGATTACTGCAGTTCTAAAATCAACAGATAGGTTTCTATTGTTTGTACTGTAGAATTTCATAAAATTTTAGCTCCAACAGGATTAATCTTAGACAGATAAATATCAACCTTAAGTTCGTTCAGCTCATAAAAATCAGCTACCAGCTGCTTTAATTTTAGCAATAAACTTTCTTCTTTTACAAAAGCAAACATACTAGGACCGCTACCTGATATATTAAATCCGATAGCACCATTATCTAAACATAGATCTTTCACTTCCTGGTAGTAAGGGATCAACATACTTCGAACAGGTTCTACTACCACATCTTCCAATGACCTTTGAATGAGATCAAAGTCTTTCGTGATTAAACCTGCAACCAAACCTGAAGCATTGCCCCATTGTGAAATGGCCTGTTGCATGGTGATTTGATGTCTTAATATACTTTTTGCAACAGATGTTTTAACTTCCAATTCAGGATGAATAATCAAAACTCTAAGCTCCTCTGGGTAGGGAATGTTAAATATATCCAGTGGATTGTAACTTCGGATTATCGTAAATCCTCCCAAAATACTTGGGGCTACATTATCAGCATGTGGTTTACCACTTGCCAGTTCCTCTCCTTTCATAGCAAATTCTATCAGCTTGTGTTTGCTGAAGTTTGTACCCAATAATTGATCTGCTGCAAAAACAGCAGCAGCAGAACTTGACGCGCTGGAACCAAGACCACTTCCGGGAGCGACATTTTTTCTAATTTTTAAATTTAGTCCCTGCTTAATTTCAGCTGCATCTAAAAGCGCCTGTATGGCAACAGTACTTACATTTTTATCAGGGTCAAGAGGAATACCTGCTCCATTTTCTATTTCAGTGATTGAAAGGGATTCTTTATTTATTTTATTCAACTCTAAAAAATCACCAATCCCTTCTAATGCAAACCCCATTATATCATATCCAGGACCTACATTGGCTACTGTAGCAGGAGCAAAAACATTAATCTTATCTTTTCCCATCAGGTTAATTATTAGAGTTAGCGACTCTCATGATATCAGCAAAAATCCCCGAAGCAGTTACGTCTGCACCAGCTCCGGCTCCCTTAATTATCAGAGGCTGTTCCCGATATCTATCAGTATAAAAAACTACAATATTATCCTTTCCTTCAAGATTATAAAATGGATGTTCAGGACCAACTTTCTTTAATCCCGATTTTGCAATACCTGATTCTCGATCCCAGGAGGCAACATATCTCAAACTCTTTGATTCTGATTCCGCATCCTGATAGATTTTCCTGAAATGCTCCTCATTTCTTTCCAATGAGTCAAAAAAATCATCCAGCACATCCTGCTTCATACATTCTTCCGGAACAAATTCTTCATTTTGCACATCCTCAAAATCAATTTGAAGTCCACTTTCTCTTACCAGAATCAATATTTTTCTCATCACATCACTACCGGAAAGATCAAGGCGAGGATCTGGCTCAGTATAACCTTCAGACTTGGCCATTTTTACAATATCAGAAAAATGTACCTCACCATTGTACTGATTGAAAATAAAATTGAGTGTTCCCGAAAAAACTCCTTCGATACTATGAATCCTATCTCCTGATTTTACTAAATCATTTAATGTACTTATGACCGGTAAACCCGCACAAACATTCGTTTCAAAAAGAAACTGACAACTAAACTTTTTAGCTAGAAACTTCAATGTTTGGTAGTGTTGAAATGGACTTGTTGCCGCAATTTTATTGGGAGTAACAACAGAGATACTTTCCTTCAGGATCTCTACATACCTATCCGCAATATCATGAGAAGCTGTAATATCTATAAAAAGAGAATTCCTTAAATTCAATTCAGACATATAGCCGATAAAATTATCAATTGAATAATCATTCGACATGTACAAATCACTTGTCCAGCTTTCCAGAGATATGCCTTTACTGTCTATTAGCATCTTCCTGGAATTTGCTAATCCCACTACTCTAAGTTCTATTCCACTGTTTTTCTTTAGATAGTTTATCTGATTCTTAATCTGAGTTAAAAGTGCAGAACCAACATTTCCAACGCCTACTATAAATAGGTTTATTCTCCTTATCTCACCGGTAAAAAATGTCTCATGAAGTACATTCACAGCCTTCTTTAAATCATGATTCTCAATCACTACAGAAATATTTCTTTCTGAAGAACCCTGTGCAATAGCTTTAATGCTTACCCCATTTCGACCTAGTGAATTAAACATTTTACCAGCTACACCCACCTGATTTTTCATATTGGAACCTACAAGTGCAACTATTGCAAGTTCATCCTCAACCTCAACAGGATTGATCTTATGAAGCTGAATCTCGTTTTCAAATGCTTTATTTATAGCTTGAACTGCTTTATTTTTATCATGTTCATCAATGCCTACTGAGATTGTATGCTCAGAAGATGCCTGAGTAATCAAAATTACATTTACCTTACTTTCTGAAAGTGCCT
>CAYTFO010000009.1:5159-18260 GCA_964437135.1 uncultured Roseivirgaceae bacterium
GGAATAACCTGCTACTAAAACTAGGGATTCCTACCATACCGCTTCCCGATAAATTAAGTAATGCAATCTTATTGATTGATGAAATGCCTCTTATTGCTTCAGTATCTTCCCATGATCTTGTAATGCTGGTTCCGTTTATTTCAGGTTTAAATGTATTACGAATTTGAATAGGAATATTTTTTTCAAGGGCGGGCTGAACTGAAGGTGGATAAATGACTTTAGCTCCAAAGTGAGAAAGCTCAAGAGCCTCCTCATACGACAGATGTTCAATAACCTTTGCAGTGGATATCCATCTTGGATCTGCTGTCATTAGGCCATCTACATCAGTCCAAATTTGTAATTCATCAGCTTCCAGGTAATTGGCAAACAAGGCTGCAGTAAAATCTGATCCTCCACGACCTAAAGTAACCACATCTCCATTGGATGAAGAGGCAATAAACCCAGGACAAATATTTACAGTTGATAATTCCAGACTTTTTACAAAACCTGACGACTTAGAATGATCCACAACCCCTTTTCCGTATGAATCATCGCAATAGATTAATTGCTGTGGGTCTAATAACCTACAATCCGGAATATCCAATTTTAGAAATGGATGGAAAATACAGGAGGTGATTTTCTCCCCATAACTCAAAATGGTATCCTTAGATTTTGGAGATAGTTCTTTTAGTAAAAAAACTCCTCGAAGAATATCTTCCAGCTTATTGTGTAGAAGCTTCACATTCCCAATAACTTCCCCCTGCTGCTTTACAGGCAACAGTTCTTTAACTAATGAGACGTGTTTTTGCTCTATCTCGCTAAGAAGTGTTTCATATTTTGAATTTGAGTTTCCTGCTAGAAAGGCAGCTCTTTCAAGTGAATTGGTAAGACCTCCAAAAGCTGAAAAAACAACAATGAGATTATCTTTTTCAACCGACCTTAGAATGATTGACTTTACGGATTGAAGACTGTCTATAGAACCTACTGAGGTTCCACCAAACTTTAGTACCCTCACGGTATTTTTGTATTTATTTCGTATCTGCAATATACGATGCAATCCAGTCACCTACTTCTGATGTAGTATGACTTTTTTCAGTTGCTAAATCCTGCGTAACAATCCCACTTTCAATTGATTTTTCTACAGCATTTCTGATATCGGCTGCCTCCTCTTTCAAGCCAAAAGCATACTCAAAAAGCATAGATGCTGATAAAATTGTTGCACAAGGATTAGCTATATTTTTACCTGCAGCCTGAGGGTAAGACCCATGAATCGGTTCGAAAACACTAGTATGAACCCCTATCGATGCAGAAGGTAAAAGGCCGAGAGATCCACTGATCACAGAAGCTTCATCTGTGAGAATATCTCCGAACATATTTTCTGTCACAATGACATCAAAATTTTTAGGCCACTGAATTATTTGCATGGCTGCATTGTCCACAAACATATATTCTACTTCTATATCAGGAAATGAAGGTTCCATCTCCTTTGCAATTTCTCTCCAAAGTCTTGAAGTAGCCAGTACATTCGCTTTGTCAACTACTGTGAGTTTCCTGTTTCTATTCCCGGCAAACTCAAATCCTAGTTTAAGAATTCTTTCTATCTCCTCTCTGGTGTAGACACAGGTATCATAAGCTGTGTTTCCATCTTCTGACCTTCCCTGGGGCTTTCCAAAATAAATCCCGCCTGTTAATTCCCTGATACATACAAAATCTGCACCTTCCACTAAATCCTGACGTAAAGGTGATTTATGAAGTAAAGAGTTAAAAACGGTCAAAGGACGAATATTTGCATACAGACCTAATTTTTTCCTCATTGCCAGTAATCCCTGTTCGGGTCGAACTTTTGCTCCCGGGTCATTATCATATTTTGGATCTCCAATAGCCCCAAAAAGAACGGCATCAGAATTGAGACATAGTTCATGTGTTTCATCAGGATATGGATTCCCCTTTTTGTCTATTGCAACAGCCCCTACTAAACCTTCTTTGAGCTCAATTTCATGACCATATTTTTTTGCAATAACATCTACAGATTTTATAGCTTCTTTAACAATTTCAGGACCTATGCCATCTCCTGAAAGAACAGCTAAATTTATCTTCATAAATAATTTGGTTTTATAAACTGACTAGGCAGTTATATTTTCTGATTGAATTGATTTAAAACTATCACTTGTGTTCAAGTGAATGATATTTAGCATTTTTTCAGTTGCTTTGATAGCAGCAAATGTCTGATCCGTATCTACACCTCTTGTCTTAAATTCCCTTTTAAAATACCAGGTAATTGTAGTTTCAACCAGCGCATCCGTTTTGCCCCCTGGTGGTATTTTTACCTGATAATCAATTAATTCAGGAAATGCTGAGCCTGACTTCTTAAAGATATCTTTCAAAGCATTCATAAATGCATCATATTGGCCATCACCAGAAGAACTTGCCTCATAATAGCTACCATCAATCAATAATGAAACACTGGCCACAGGTTTCAATCCTTTTGCATGGGTAAGATTATAATTTGCTACTTTAACTCTTTCTTCTATGCCCTCCCAGTCCAAAACATCTGCTACTATGTAAGGAAGATCCTCTACGGTTACATGCTCTTTCTTATCACCTAGTTCAATAACTTTCTCAGTTACTTTTTTAAGGGCTTCCTCATTAACTTCTAATCCCAAAAGCTCCAAATTCTTCCTGATATTTGCTTTACCACTGGTTTTACCCAACGCATATTTTCTGATCCTTCCAAATCTTTCGGGAAGAAGATTATTAAAGTAAAGTTGGTCTTTTGAATCACCATCCGCATGTACTCCACAAGTTTGAGTAAATACATTGTCCCCTATCAGGGGTTTATTAGAAGGTATTCTTTGTCCGGAAAAAGTTTCGATCAGCTTACTGATTTTATACAATTTAGATTCATCTATCGATAGTTCAACTTTTTCATGATCAATCAGTGCCGCAACCACACTACTTAAAACCGCATTACCCGCTCTTTCACCTAATCCATTCACAGTTGTATGAATTCCGGAAACACCCGCTTTAACGGCCTCTAACACATTGGCTGTTGCCAAATCATAATCATTGTGAGCATGAAAGTCAAACTTGAAGTTTGGATACTCATCCATCATTTGTTGAACATAATGAAAAGTATCTCCGGGTGTCAGAACGCCTAAAGTGTCTGGCAGCATTACTCTTTCAATAGACTCATTTTTAAGATTATCCAACAAAAAGAAAACATACTCTTTTGAGTCCCGCATTCCATTAGACCAGTCTTCCAGATATAAGTTTACCTTCAATCCTTTCTCATTTGCATATCGGATATTCCATATGATATCTTCCAAATGCTCTTCTCTGGACTTTCTAAGTTGACCTTGAACATGTTTTAGACTGCCTTTAGCTAGTAAGTTTATTACCTTACCTCCAGTTGAAATAATCCAGTCAACAGATCTCCCCTGATCTACAAAACCCAGTATCTCTATTTTCTCTAAAAAACCTGAACTTTGAGCCCAGTTTATAATCTTTTCAACTGCGACCTGTTCTCCTTTTGAAACTTTTGCAGATGCTACTTCCAGTCTATTGACACCAACCTCTTCCAGTAAAACCTTAGCTACAGCAAGTTTCTCCGAAGATGTAAAGGCTACGCCTGAAGTTTGCTCACCATCACGAAGTGTAGTGTCCATTATTTCAATGTAATTCGACATACTAATGATGTTGGCTTTCGAATTCCTGTATTTCTTCCTTGATACTGAGCAGATAGTCTATGTCATCATAGCCATTTAGCAGACATTCTTTTTTATATCCATTAATTTCAAAACTCACCTCTTTTTTGATTTCATTTAGAGAAAGAATCTGTTTACTAAGATCAACAGTAAAAGTGGTTTTAGGATTTTTTTCAATCAGACTGAATATTTCATCCAATTGTTGCGGAGATACCTGAATCGGTAAAAGTCCATTGTTCAATGCATTATTTTTGAATATATCTGCAAAAAAACTACTTATGACAACTCTGAACCCATAATCATACAATGCCCATGCAGCATGTTCCCTACTACTACCGCTGCCAAAGTTTTTACCAGCAACCAAGATATTCCCTGAGTAGAGTGAATCATTCAATGGAAAATCGCTCTTTGGTTTATTGTTACTGTCATATCTCCAATCTCTGAATAGATTCTCACCAAAACCTTTTCTTTCAACTGCCTTCAGAAATCGAGCAGGTATTATCTGATCTGTATCCACATTTTCAATCGGTAATGGAACAGCAGTGGATTCTATTTTTAAAAATTTATCTATCGCCATAATTCATCAAGCTTCAACTAGTTCTAATTCTCTTGGATCCGTGATCTTACCTGTAAGAGCACAAGCTGCAGCAACAAGTGGACTCACCAGTAATGTCCTTGCCCCCGGGCCTTGTCGTCCCTCAAAATTCCTGTTACTGGTAGATACTGCATATTTACCTGCAGGTATTTTATCATCATTCATAGCAAGACAGGCCGAACATCCCGGTTGTCTCATTTCAAATCCTGCATGTTCAAGTATCTCGACCAATCCTTCTTTTTTTGCCTGGTCTTCTACCTGCTTGGACCCAGGAACTATCCAGGCTGTAACATCTTTTGACTTTTTTCTTCCTTTTACGAAGTTTGCAAATTCTCGCAGGTCTTCAATTCTTCCATTTGTACAGCTTCCCACAAAAACATAATCTATTTTACGATTTTTTATGCTTTCTCCTCCCTGAAAATCCATGTAGCTCAGTGACTTTAGGAAAGACTTTTGTTCCTGAACTTCTATATCCTCTACTTTGGGTATAAACTCAGTGATTTTCACACTCATTCCAGGATTCGTACCATAAGTTATCATGGGTTCTATATCTGAAGCATCAAAATGATACTCTTTATCGAATGTTGCATCCGGATCTGTTTTTAATGTTTTCCAGTATTCTACAGCTTCTTCCCATTTCTTTCCAGCAGGTGCAAACTCCCTTCCTTTTAAATACTCAATAGTAGTTTCATCTGGTGCGATCATTCCTCCTCTGGCTCCACTTTCAATGCTCATATTACACAAAGTCATTCTACCTTCCATTGTCAGGCTCTCTATCGCACTACCCGTATACTCTATAAAATGACCAGTGCCACCAGACGTAGTTATCTTTGAAATTATGTACAAAGCAATGTCTTTTGCTGTTACCCCCTTTTTTAATTCACCGTCAACCTTTATCAGCATTTTCTTTGGTTTAGGCTGCATTATGCATTGTGTTGCCAGTACCATCTCCACTTCACTGGTACCTATTCCAAAAGCTACTGCTCCAAAGGCACCGTGTGTGGAGGTATGACTATCTCCACAAACTATCGTCATTCCAGGTTGAGTCAAGCCCAGTTCAGGACCGATGACATGGACAATTCCCTGCCATTTATGATTTAATCCATAAAGGTCGATTCCATGTTTTTCACAATTGTTTTTTAAGGTTTCAACCTGATTTCGGGACAATTCATCCTGAATGGTTAAATGTTGATTTACGGTAGGGACATTGTGATCTGCAGTTGCTGTTGTTTGATCTGGTCTTGCTACAGAAAGTCCTCTTTTTTCCAAACCAAGAAATGCTACCGGACTGGTCACTTCATGTATTAAATGCCTATCTATATACAATACATTAGGTCCCTCCGGAATGTCTCTTACAACATGTCTGTCCCAAACTTTATCAAATAATGTACTTTTTCCCATTTTTCTTTTTTTAAACAACAATTAGTTCCTCCTTAACAGGTGCAGGAGCCATTTTATTGGAAGCATCAAGATATGCCTCAACAGCAGCAGTAATTAAGTCATCATGACTTCCAAAACCATAATAGATAAGTCCTTCATGTTCCAGTTGAATATGAACTTTACCTACCTCCCCTGAAGATCTTGTAAAAGTCTGGATCAACAATTCATGAATGGCGACTTCCCTATTTAAAATTGCTTTTGTGGCTTTTATAGCAGCATCAATAGCACCATTTCCTGATTCTGAAGCTTCAAACTTTTTTCCTCCAATATCAAGTTTAACAATTGCAACAGGTATCAAATCTTTTCCAGTTATCACCTGAAGTAGATCAAGATTTGCTACTACTTTTTGTTTATCTCTATTGCCCATTAAAAACTCAAGGTCTTCATCACCGATGTCCTTCTTAGTATCTGCCAATTCCAAAAACTTTTGGTAGGATTCATCAAGTTCTTCCTGATTTAAAGTGTAACCAAGCGTTCCAAGCCTGAACTTAAGAGCCGCTCTTCCACTTCTGGCAGTCAAAACAATCGAAGATTCATGAGCCCCAACTTCCTTAGGATCAATAATTTCATAGTTCTCCCTATTTTTTAGTACTCCATCCTGATGTATTCCGGAAGAGTGGGCAAATGCATTTCGTCCAACTATAGCTTTATTCGGCTGAACAGGCATATTCATCAAACTACTTACAAGTCGGCTTACATGATGAATTTTCTTAGAATTTATCGATGTTTCAAGATTGAGATCTTTATGACTCTTAAAGGTCATTACGACTTCTTCAAGAGAAGTATTACCTGCGCGCTCTCCTATTCCATTCATAGTTACTTCAACCTGACGCGCACCATTCAAAACACCAGTTACAGTGTTTGCAGTGGCCATTCCAAGATCGTTGTGACAATGAGTGGAAATTATTGCTTTATCTATTCCTTTAACATTTTCTTTGAGGAACTTTATCTTTTGTCCAAACATTTCAGGAAGGCAATAACCTGTTGTATCCGGGATGTTTATTACAGTAGCACCTGCTGCAATTACCGCTTCTACTACACGCGCCAGATATTCATTATCTGTTCTTCCGGCATCTTCAGCATAAAACTCAATCTCTTCTACGAACTTTTTAGCATATTTTACTGCCCAGACTGCTTTCTCAAGGACCTTCTCCTCGGTTGATCTAAGTTTGTGATGTACATGCAGATAAGAAGTACCAATACCTGTATGGATTCGCTTCCTTTTGGCAAATTTTAGTGCTTCAGCAGCTACATCAATATCATTTGCAACGGCTCTTGTCAAACCACAAATAACAGGTTCACTTATAGCTTTTGATATTTCCTGAACTGATTTAAAATCTCCCGGGCTTGAAACAGGAAAACCAGCTTCAATAATATCTACCCCAAGTTCTTCAAGAGCTTTTGCTACCTCAATCTTTTCATCTGTATTGAGTTTGCATCCCGGAACTTGTTCTCCATCTCGAAGGGTAGTATCAAAAACATATACTTTATCTGCCATCTTTCTTAGGTTTAAGGTTACTATTTTACGTTTTCTGGTCTTAGTTTTCGAACTGCTGCACCAGCTCTCCACATCTCTGAATCCTGCAATTCTTTAAGCTCTTCCTCAAGTTTCTCTCTGTAATCGGATTGTTGATTCGCTTCAATGGTAATTTTAGCTTCATTGCCTGTCTCTACACTTTCATAGAGTTCTTCAAAAACAGGTGCTACGGCATCCCTGAATTTCTTCCACCAATCAAGAGCTCCTCTTTGAGCGGTTGTAGAACAATTTGCATACATCCAATCCATGCCATTTTCAGCAATAAGTGGGTACAATGATTGGGTTGCTTCCTCTACAGTTTCATTAAAAGCTTCCGAAGGAGAATGGCCTTTTTTTCTAAGCAAATCATACTGAGCAGCAAAAAGGCCCTGAATTGCTCCCATAAGAGATCCACGTTCTCCTGTCAGGTCACTTACTACTTCTTTTTCAAAATTAGTTTCAAATAGATATCCACTTCCTACACCAATTCCTAATGCAATTACCCGATTTCTCGCATTCCCGGTTGCATCCTGATGAACCGCAAATGAGGAATTTAATCCTTTACCTGCTACAAAAAGCCTTCTCAATGATGTACCTGAACCTTTTGGAGCTACCAGAATTACATCTATATCATCAGGTAATTCTATTCCGGTCTGATCCTTGAAAGTAACTCCAAAGCCATGAGAGAAGTACAATGCTTTTCCTGGTTTTAGGTATTTTTTTATTACCGGCCATTGTTCGATTTGACCAGCATCTGATAATAGATATTGAATTACAGTCCCTTTAACGCAGGCTTCTTCAATTTCAAAAAGATCAACACCTTCTTTCCATCCATCATCAATTGCTTTTTGCCAGGATTTACCCCCTTTTCTTTGACCAACGATCACTTTAAATCCATTATCTTTAAGATTCAGTGCCTGTCCGGGTCCCTGAACACCATAGCCAATGATAGCTATTGTTTCATCCTTTAATACCTGTCTTGCTTTTTCTAAAGGAAATTCTTCTCTGGTTACAACCTCTTCTTCAACCCCACCAAAATTTATTTTTGCCATGAGTAATTTTATTTATTTATAGTTTTAAAAATCTTTTATGCTAAGTTTATTTGAATCTGACGATTCGAGTTCTTTTATATATGCTTCTGTTTTTCTTTTAGATTTTGAAATCGCAACTCTTCCTGATCTTACAAACTCAAGTAGTCCGTAAGGTTCCAGTAACTGGTACAATTCATGAGTTTCAGATTTATGGCCGGTCTTTTCTATCACTATATGATCCTTCTCAATTACCAAAATTCTGGCCCCATTATTCCTAACCAGTGTTTCTATCTTATTCCCATTAAGAAAAACACTGGTTGGTACTTTATAAAGTGCGATTTCCTGGTAATAGATTTGGTCCTCATCATAAACAAAAGCTCCTAATACATCCACCAATTTTCGTATCTGCTTTACTACCTTCTCAACAGATTCACGGGTTGTATTTACAACAATACTGAATCTACTAACACCTGTGACTTCCGTGCTTGAAACATTTAGGCTACTGATATTAATTTTTCTTCTTGTAAAAATGATCGTAATATGATTGAGTAAACCAGCCTTATCCTCAGTCAGGACAGAAATAGTAAATTCTTTTTCTTCCAAAACTTTATCATTTGAACTGTATAATTGATCTGCCATTTCTGATAAATTTTAGGATAATCTAATATTTGATACGGATTCGCCTGATGGTACCATTGGAAAAACATTTTCTTCTTTTTCTACGATAACTTCTAACAGTGACGGTCCATCGCTTTGTAACCATGATTCAATTGCGGATGATAATTTTTCCCTTTCCTGGACAAGGTTGGCTTCAATTCCATATCCTCTTGAAATCATTTGAAAATCAGGGTTAATGAGTTCTGTAAAAGAATATCTTTTATCGAAAAATAATTGCTGCCATTGTCTTACCATTCCTAAAAACTGATTATTTAAAACCAGTATTTTCACATCTATTTTGCTTTGGGATATTGTACCCAATTCCTGAATAGTCATTTGAAATCCTCCGTCTCCAATCACAGCAATCACATGTCTATGCGGTTCTCCGATTTTAGCCCCCATTGCGGCAGGTAGGCAGAATCCCATAGTTCCCAAACCTCCTGAAGTAACGTTGCTTCTCTTTTCCTTAAATCGATAATACCTTGAAGTTACCATTTGGTGTTGACCCACATCTGTAACTACAATAGATTTACCCTCCGTTTTTTCTGATATTAGTCTGATTACCTCCCCCATTTTTATGCCTCCTTCTGAAGGAAATAATTCGTCTTTTATTACAATCTCATTTTCTTCTTTATCACATTCTCTGAATTCTCTAATCCATGAATCGTGATTGTTCTTTGTTATAAGTGGATTTAGCAATTTGAGTACCTGCTTTGCATCTCCGATGATAGCTACATCGGTTTTAACATTCTTATCAATTTCAGCAGGATCAATCTCTATATGGATAACTTTTGCCTGCTTGGCATATCTATTTAAATCACCGGTAACCCGATCATCAAAACGCATTCCAATAGCAATTAAAACATCACACTCGTTAGTTTTTACATTGGGTCCATAGTTTCCATGCATTCCCAGATATCCTACATACTGTGGGTGATCAACGTCCAATGCTGATAATCCCATCAATGTTGAAGCTGCAGGTGAACCCGACTTTTCCAAAAATTCTATTAGTTCAGACTCTGCTTCTGAAAGAATAACTCCCTGACCTACAAGTACAAATGGCTTTTTTGAATTATTTATCAACTCAGCCGCTTCTCTTATCGATTTTTGTTCCGGTGTAGGAAAAGGATGATAACTTCTTATTCGATCACATTTTTCATATTCGAAGTCTACTTCTCCGAACTGGGCATCCTTTGTAATATCGATCAAAACAGGTCCTGGTCTTCCGGATTGAGCTATATAGAAAGCTCTTGCAAACGCCTCAGGAATCTCTTCTGGTTTTGTAACCTGATAATTCCATTTGGTAATCGGCATAGAAATTCCTACAACATCCGTCTCCTGAAAAGCATCTGTGCCTAATAAATGTGAGGGAACCTGACCTGTAACACATACAATGGGTGTACTATCTATCTGAGCATCCGCTATACCCGTAATTAGATTGGTAGCTCCAGGCCCTGAAGTTGCAAAGCATACTCCTACTTTTCCGGACACCCTTGCATATCCCTGTGCAGCATGTGCTGCTCCTTGTTCATGCCTTACAAGAATGTGATTAATCCTGTCGGTATATTTATACAGCAAATCATAAACCGGCATTATAGCCCCACCCGGGTAGCCAAAAATGTCAGTTACTCCTTCCTGGATAAGACAATTTAGCACGGCTTCCGAACCTGTCATTTTCTTCTTTTTCACAGATTTCAATTTCTCTATTTCTAACGCAGATGTATTCATATCCTTAGTCAGTTGTACAACCTTCAGAAGCTGATGCTACTGATAAAATATATTTCTTTAGAATCCCTTTTTTAGCTTTATAGGCTGGCTGGTTCCATTCACTTTTTCTTTTATTAAATTCTTCTTCAGATATCTTTAGGTCTATTTTATTATTGACAGCATCAATAGAAATAATATCTCCATTCTGAACAAGAGCAAGTGGTCCGCCTTCCTGAGCTTCCGGAGTAATATGTCCTACTACAAATCCATGAGATCCACCTGAGAACCTGCCATCAGTGATTAATGCTACATCTTTTCCTAATCCAGCACCAATTACAGCACTTGTAGGTTTTAGCATTTCCGGCATTCCTGGTGCTCCTTTTGGTCCGCTATATCTGATTACAATTACTTCACCTTTCTGAACTTCTTTTCCAATACCTTCGATTGCTTCAAACTCATCATTGTAAACTCTGGCTGGTCCTTCAAAAAACTGACCTTCTTTTCCGGTAATTTTTGCCACTGAACCTTCTGGTGCCAGATTACCATAAAGAATCTGCAAGTGACCATTTTTCTTAATTGGGTTATCAAATGACTGAATAACTTTCTGCCCCTCGAATAATGGTTTAACATCAGATAGGTTTTCCTCTATGGTTTTACCAGTCACAGTCATACAGTCTCCGTGCAGATAACCCTTTTCCAGCATTAATTTTAATACTGCTGGAATACCTCCCACATTATGTAAATCTTCCATCAAAAACTCACCGCTTGGTTTGAGATCCGCAATAAAGGGGGTTTTATCAGAAATCTTCTGAAAATCATCAAGATCCAGCTTTACATCTACAGACTTCGCCATCGCTAAAAGATGCAAGACTGCGTTTGTAGATCCGCCGAGTACCATAACTGTAGAAATTGCATTTTCAAATGCCTTTCGAGTCATAATATCAGATGGTCTGATATCTTCTTTTAACAAATTATTCACTGCCTGCCCAACAGAAAGTGTTTCATTATTTTTATTATCACTTTCAGCAGGGTTTGAGGAGCTAAAAGGAAGGCTCATACCCATCGCTTCAATAGCTGATGATAAGGTATTGGCAGTGTACATACCACCACAAGCACCCGCTCCTGGCAATGAATTTTTAATTATTCCATCATAATCTTCATCACTTATAGTTCCGGCTAGTTTTTCACCATATGCTTCAAATGCTGAAACAATGTTTAGATTTTTCCCTTTCCATTTCCCTGCTTTGATTGTACCACCATAAACCATCAGGCCGGGTCTGTTCAATCGGCCCATTGCAATTATAGCACCAGGCATATTTTTATCACATCCAACCACCGGGACTACTGCGTCATAAAATTGGGCCTGAACAACAGTTTCAATGGAATCAGCAATAATATCACGTGAAATCAAAGAGTATTTCATTCCCTCTGTTCCGTTTGAAATTCCATCACTAACTCCTATTGTGTGGAAAATAAGCCCGACAAGTCCTTCCTGAACAACACCTTTTTTAACCTGATGTGCCAGAATATTTAAATGCATATTGCAGGGATTTCCCTCAAATCCGGTACTAACAATACCAACCTGGGGTTTTTTAAGATCTTCTTCAGACAAACCGACAGCATATAGCATTGCCTGAGAAGCAGGCTGACTACTATCCTGGGTAATCCTCCTGCTGTATTTATTAAGTACAGAAGACATTAGACAATTGTAAGTCCAAGGAATTCGTCATGCATAACTTGCTGTCTATACATCATATATAATGTGTAAGCAGCTGACTCTTCCCAGGTTTTACTCATTTTTTCACCATTGATTGTTCCGATAGGTGTTACCTCTGTAGCTGTTCCGGTAAAAAAAGCATGGTCAGCCTTGTAAACTTCTTCTACTGTAATGTCTTTTTCCACAACCTCGACCCCCCATTCTTTTGCAAGGGCAATTATAGATTTTCTGGTAATACCATTAAGAGCATGTTTTGTAGTAGGTGTAAATAGAACTCCATCCTTTTCGTAAAAGAAGTTTGCCGCAGGACCTTCGGAAATGAAATTATTTTCGTCTAACATCAAAGCCTCATCATAACCTAGTTTTTTAGCCTGGGATGAAGCCATTATATTGTAGGTGTAATTACCCACAATTTTACCTTTGATTGGATTGTTTTTTGAAACTGGCTTAACAAATTGTGAGACCATAACATCAATAGGCTGATAGCCCAGATATTTTTTCCATTTCCAGGCACCTATAAATAAATGAACATCAGAATCTGAGGTTAACTCCATATTCGGACCTGTAAAAATTAAAGGTCTTATGTAGGCAGTTTGCAGCTGATTTGTATCTAGCAGTTTATATGAAATTGAGACTAACTCTTCCGCTGTGTAGTTAATATTAAGCCCTAACTCTTTTGCGGAGTTTAACAGTCTTTCGTAATGATCTTTAGCCCTGTAAATATTGGATCCATCTGCATTTTTATATGATCTCAT
>CAYTFO010000009.1:18270-24425 GCA_964437135.1 uncultured Roseivirgaceae bacterium
TTCCATCAAAAACACCATACCCATAATGCATGGTTTGACTAAAAAGTGTAGCATTTGCCTGGTTAGCTTCTACCCAGTTTCCATCTAAAAATACTTTCTCACTTCCTTTAAAATACATGTTCTTCTTGCTTCTATTTTATTTAGATAAAAAAAACGCCATTCTGGGAATGGCGTTTTATATTTTTCAGTTCAATCCATTCCCCGCTATGTCATTTTAATAATGACCAGAATATTTAAAAGAATAATAGAACTTTTTCTTAACATTTCTTTTGAATTAATACGTAAATGTAAAAGAATCTACTTTTGAAAACCAACCTAATAGAAGGATATTTTCAATATTTTTAAATTGAATGCTAAAAAATTGCGAAATCGCTAAATATCAATATTTATTTAACTAGTAAATCACGTATTTGACAACACATTCCTGGGTAATACCTCCAATAAAAGAGGAAGAGTAATAAATGACCCGGGCAACGCAATCAAAATAAAAGCCGGAATAGTTTTCAAAATTTCAATAATCTGTGATTTGGCTCTTTCCTCTTCATTCTTAGTAAGACCCTCAGAATTATTTTTTGCCAGAAGATCCAGTAGTTCCTTCCTCTGCTGAAATTCCTTCTTGAGGGTTTCAACATTTTGATTTAATACATTTCTTAAAGTCTTTATTAACCTCGTTTCCAATTTCTGATAATCCTGTCTCTGGGATAAAATATCAATCTTCTCAAAGTTTTCTACTACAAATGATTCTATTGCCAAAATACTTGCATCTAGTTCTTCCCTAGGCAACCCCAATTCCTTGTTGAGCTTATCTAAAAACTTAGTTTCATTTTCCTCCATATTTTGGTCAGAGAAGATTGTTAAAGTAGCTAGTTCGATGATATATTTTTTTAGTAGCCAGGATTGAAGCTCAGGTAATTTTAACTGATCCAAAGACGCACCGTTTTCAAAAAATGATCGAGCTTCTGATTTTTTATCCGGGCTAAGCTTAGCCGATAATAAAAAGTAATTAAAAACCTCTCTTTCTTCTTTTTCTATACTCTTATTTGCATGAGCTGCTGCTGCAATCACTTTCACAATAATCATCCTTATCTGATCAAGCTGCTTTCTTAGCTCGATCAAATTGATTGATTCGTGAGTTTCTAAATATCTGAAGAAATAATAAACGTCTAAAAAAACCAGACTATTACTGAAAAAATTGGCCCAAAAATTCTTTTTAACTCCTGACTGTAGTTTTAAACGACTTGAGATTAACTCCTCTGCACTTTCTTCTGACGAAGTTTTATCTATCTTCTCAATAGAAATTTCCATATCTGGAAATAAACTTTCATAAAACTGGATTACTTTTCCCGGTGCCTGCCTCAATTGAGTTTTTAAATGTTCTATATCACTCGTGGTAGCATACATAGATAAAAGGAAACTTTCAGCAAGTAAAAGTTTCATTTTATCAGTTTCCTCAAAATTCTCTAATTCTTCATTACTAATTGAAGGAATCGAAACCGGGAATCCATACATGAAACCAGAGGGTTGTATGATTCTATAAATTACCCTTTCGTTTGTTTCAGCGGACTGAGGATGAAAATTATGAATAATTGAATCAGTTCTCTGCTCCAAATAAGCTTTGAACCAACCTTTTTCAGATGGTTTCATGTATTCTTCTTTTTTTCACTTAATATAAGAATTATAAAAAGAAACCCCGACGAAAAGTCGGGGTTATTACAAAGAAGACCAAACTAACCACACTAGATTAATTTTGCTGTAATACGAATCTAATTGGAACGGTCATTAATACTCTTACCGGTCTTCCACGTTGCTTTCCTGGAACCCAGGCAGGTGCTGCTTTTACAACTCTCATGGCTTCCTCATCACATCCCGCTCCTATACCTTTCACTACCTTTACAGCGGTAATATGTCCATCTTTCTCAACAACAAATCTCACAAAGACCATACCTTCAATATTCATTCTTCTTGCAGCGATAGGATATTCGATATTTTCTCCAATGAATGTATAGAAGGCTTCCATACCACCCTGAGGTGCAGGCCATTGTTCCACAACGGTAAAAATTTCTTCAGCTTTTTCTTCTACAGGTGCTTCTGCTGTGAAGTCAATATTCATTTCCTCTACCTGGGTTTCTTCAGTCATTTCCACATCCAATTGAATTTCAATTTCTTCAATCAGCTCTTCATTGGCAACTTCAGTTATCAATGTAGGTTGTTTTTGTTCTGGTGGAGGGGGAGGTGGCTGTTGACTAACCGGCACTTCAATCAAATCATCAAATTCAGTATCCAGATTACCTAAATCTACCAGATCCATTCTTTCATAGGTCTTCCAGTTGATAGCTGTAGTAACCATTATTAAACTTAGACAAAGTCCTATAAAGAAAAACAACGATGTATTTGCTTTATCTCGCTCGCTATTTGCTCTTTTAATATCCAGAAAATCCTGATACCGTTTCTTGGTCATTCTATTTGACCGAAGCATTTCATTTGCTTCAAGGGAGTGTGGTAAACTCTTTTCTACTTCGGGTTGAAAACCACTGGCTTTTTTTACTGTTTTCATGGTTTTATTTCGTTTGGTCTGATACTAAAGTCGAAAATTTACAACCAAAAACCCATGACCAGTGTCACTAATAGGATTGATCTGCATCAATATGTTATGCATGCATAATAAAATAAAATTTTTAAACAATCCCAGCTGAAATTTATTTATGTTTGTAGGTATACCCAATTTATAAAACAATTATTATGAAAATAGGAACTATAAATCCCTTAAAAGCTTTAATGCTTTTATTCATGGCTACTAGCCTGGTCGTTTTTACAAGCTGTAGTAGCGACGATGACGGAGATGATGATACAGATCCGGAACCAACTCAAACAATTTTAGAGATTGCTCAGGGCGAACCTCAGTTAAGTGAACTTGTTTCATATCTTAGTGCTTATCCTGATTTAGTTGCTTTACTAGGAGCACCTGGAGACTTAACTGTTTTTGCTCCTACGAATGCAGCTTTCGATGGTCTTTTAGCAACTCCTGGATTCCCTCAGGATGTAGAGAGTATCAACCCTGATATCATTGAAGAAGTATTGGCTTATCATGTTTCTTCAACAAGATATGAAAGTGGTGATTTAACTAGTGGTACTAAGATCACTACTCTTTCTTCGCAGAATGAGCAAATCACTGTAAATCCTGATGGTACACTTTTAACTGGTGCTACTAACTCTGCAATTGAGATAGCTACAGCTGATATCCAGGCAACTAATGGTGTTGTACATACTACAGCTTCTGTACTAATCCCACCAAGCATTGGAAGCAGCCTTGCACCTATATTAGGAACAAATGCGGGTACTTTATTATTGGGAGCTGATTTCTCAATCCTTGCAGCTGCGATCAACAAAGCTGATGTCTATGCTGCTGAGAATAGTCTTCCAACTTTAGTTTCAATACTTTCAGGTTCAGCTGTCCACACAGTATTTGCTCCTTCAAATGCTACTTTTGAAGCTGCTGGTTTAACTGCTGATTCATTTGACGGTGCTACCTGGTATGGAATTATTGCAAATCATGTTGTGCCTGGACAGGAAATTGCACCTGGTGATCTTACTCTAGGAGCAACATTTACTTCCGCTGCTGGTGCTACTTTAACTGTAGCTGCAATAGATGCTCCTACTACTCCTGAAATCCTTACAGGAATAGTAATCAATGGAGGAAGTCCTGATGGTAATGCTCAGGTTGCAATTCCAGGTACTGGACAAGATGGTTTGGATAACTCAAATGGTGTTGTTCATGTGATTGCAGGCGTTTTACTACCTCCTTCACCACAATAGAAAATTAATATCAAAAATATTTAAAGGTCACCTAGCAGGTGGCCTTTTTTTTGCTATAATTCTGCTCCACAAAAATTGCAAAAATTAGAATCAGAACTATGTCCACCAGTTTTACAGTTTAAACAATATTTTTCTTCTCTCTTTTTCTTTTTTTGTCTTGCATCCATTTCAGATGCGGTAATCTGAGCCGTAACTATTCCGGTAGGTACAGCAATAATGGCATAACCAGTCAACATTAAAATGGCAGCAAAAAACTGTCCAACTGTGGACTGAGGAGAAATATCTCCATAACCAACTGTCGTGATGGTAACAATAGCCCAATAAATGCTTCGTGGAATACTTGTAAACCCATTTTGCCCACCTTCTATCATATACATCAATGTTCCCATAATAATAACAAGAGTAGTTACCGCACCCATGAATACAAATATTTTATGCTGACTGGCTCTTAATGCATTCAAAAGCACCTGAGCTTCTCCAATCTGACGGGTAAGTTTTAGTATTCTGAAAACCCTCAATAGTCGTATAGCCCGAATTACGACCAGATAGCTGCTTCCAGCAAAAAATAGGGTAAGATAAGTTGGTAATAAGGCAATTAGGTCAACCAGACCAAAAAAACTAAAAATATACTTCCTCGGCTTATCGACAATATAAATTCTTAAAATGTACTCGATTGTAAAGAAAATAGTAAAAATCCACTCGATAACATCCAGCCATATTCCGATCACAGCGTCGATTTCCTTCACACTTTCCAGCATAACTGCCAGAATACTTCCTAAAATAGCATACAGCAGGATCAGGTCAAATAATCTTCCGGTTTTAGTATCTGTCCGAAATACAATTACGTAAAGTTTTTGTTTTAATGTTAGCATAACAAAATAACCCTGATGCATTGAATTTGTCATCAATGATCAGGGTTAATTTAAGTAATTTCTGGAAATCTCAGATTCTGTATTTGAGGATTATTATAAAGCTTTATTTCATTAGTTCATCAAACGTAATTGAGACGTAGTAGATCGCACCAATATTTGGCCCTCCTAAACTTTGAATATAATAATCATTTAATACATTCGATCCACCTACTTTGATAATTGACTTGATGTCGGGCAATCTGTAGCTAAGTTGAGCATCCAACGTTCCATATGCAGGCACAGGACCTATGGCAAAAGAAGACTCCCATCTAAAAGCATCCTGCCATCTGTAGGTTATATTAAAACCTAAACGATCAGTAAGTTTTCTGTTACCAAAATTTACATTGAACTTATGCTCAGGAGTATTGAAATCATTTTGAATTCCTTCATCAAATCCGCCTACAAGTTTATTCCAGTTGTAATTTCCACCAATAATATATCCTCCATCAAAAGAGTAGTCTAATCCTACAGCAAATCCCTGTGCCGTTACTCTGTCGTCAAGGTTGGTATAAATTTGGAAAGTATTTTGGTCGCTACCACTAAGTAATGTTAATGGGTTGGGTGAACCATCAGGGTTTTCGCCTGCTGTCACCACCTGTATCTGGGTAATAAAATCATTAAAAATATTATAATAATAAACCGCATCGATCAATAACCTGTTATTAATCAGACTTTTGTATCCAAATTCTATAGATTTCACTTGTTCAGGCATAACAGGTTGAGCTTCAGTATATTCAACTAAATTAGCCGCTGCTGCATCAGGAGATTGACCTGCAAAAATTGCATCTCTAAAATCATTTACTGATGCTGTGGTAAATGATAAAAATTGTCCTGAAGAACTCCTTCTGGGTAAGTCATAAGCCTCATAGAACTCAGGCAATCCTCCTAATAATCTAGCTGTTACTACAGATAAATCAATGTATTGCCCCTGAGTAGTAGGGAACCTAAACCCTGTCTGATAGGAGGCTCTGATGTTATGATTTTTTGCTATTGTGTAGACTCCCGAAATTCTAGGGTTGATCTGTCCATCAAAGTTTTCATTTTTATCATATCTTAATGAACCACTTAATTTGAAATTATCTGTTAGATTTTTAGAAGCCTGAGCATAAATACCATACTCAGCAATAGTTATTTCATTACCTACTGTATCCGGGAAGATTGTACCATCAGACCCAAGGTCGAAAAGTCTAAAACTGGCTCCAACCTGTAAATTCATCCAGTCAATTTGATTTTTAAAATCATATTGTCCTTCTGCATGGTACATCGCTGAACGATCTGCAAAACTTGGACCTTCAGGAACTACTCCAACACTAGCTTTGTCTTTGATATCCTCGAAATTTAATGGCTGACCTGTTTCAAGATCTGTAATTGTCCCATTTTCAGGATCTACAATATAGCGTCCGTCCACAACTCCTCTAGCAAACTGGTGAG
>CAYTFO010000009.1:24435-34958 GCA_964437135.1 uncultured Roseivirgaceae bacterium
AGTGACAATTGAGTATTTACTAGATCACCAGGATTTAAACCCTGGTCGGCGAGATATCTTAGATATTCCACACCATAGTCAACTAAATAACCAGTCAGATCACCCCTTCCTCCATTAAACCAGAATGGATTCACATTTCCTACTACTGTTTCATTTACTCTCACTGCTAGTAATTCAGTAATATAAGAATCACCTGAGTTTTCAAATGTACCATAGGCTCTCAAAAAGTAGTTATCTCCTCTTAATTGTAGTCTGTGCTGCTGAATTCCAAAATTCGCTAAGGAATATCGTTGTGCACCTGTGTAAATACTAGTTCCAAACCCAGCATTATATAGATAACTTAATTCATTTTTATCATTCAGCCTGTAATAAAGACCAACATTCGCTTTTATATTTTCAGCACCATAATCAATTAAATCCACTTCTTCATAAGGTGTCAGATTAACCACATGATTAGGCAACATCCCTGCCTGTGAATAATCGTTTGCTGTAAAACCATTTCCAAAGTTTACACTTCTTGCTACAGCATTAAATCCGCTGGAGAAAGGGAATACCGCCAAATTTATACCAGCCTCATCTCCATGAAAATGAAGTCGATCTGCAGCAGGATTATAATCCCCAAAGCCTTCCGGCGTTAAAGCTGCATTTCTGTCATAAGCACTAGTACCATGCCAGTCCTCAGCTCTTGAATATGATCCATTGATTTTGAAAGCAAATTTATTATTGAATGCCTTTGCATATCGGATAGACGCTTCATACATCGGGGAGATGTCCGTATCCGCATTTGGACCAACATGATTAACTCCTACTTTAGCAAATGCACTTAATCCCTGATAATCAAATGGATTTTTACTATTGATTAACAAAACACCATTGAAGGCAGCGGGTCCGTATAATGCGGATGATGCTCCTGGAATGAGTTCGACAGATTCAACATCTAATTCTGAAGGACCATTTAGGTTTCCAATTGGAAAATTAAGTGCCGGTGCCTGTGTATCCATTCCATCAATCAATTGCACAAATCTTGTATTTCCTGTATTACCAAATCCACGTGCATTAATGATTTGAAAATTGATACTACTTGTAGTTACATCCACCCCTTTCAGATTCGCTATTGCTTTATAGTAGGTATCAGCAGACGTGCTTTGAACATCAAGGATATCCATTTTTTCAATTGAAATAGGAGATTCCAGGATACTTTCTTCAACTCTTGAAGCAGAAACAACAACCTCCTGTCCAAGCAGTAGTGATTCCTGTAATTCTACTTCAAGACCTGATACATTTGATTGAGTGATTTCAACCTCCTTTCTCTCGTATCCTATACTACTTATAGAAAGAATAAATGGTGGATCGGATGAAACTCTTAAATTAAAATTTCCATTGATGTCAGTCGTCGTACCTAGTACTGTACCTTTTACCAGAATATTAACACCTATAAGTGGTTCACCATTGCCACCATCATAGATTGTACCTGATATAGTTGTTTGTGCGTAAAGACCGGTTGAAAAAACCAGCAGGAACGAAAAAATTATAATTCTCGATATCTTACTATTCATTTGATTGGTTGTTAGCGTTAACAAGAAATTTTCTAATTTCTAATATTAGGTAAAAAAAATAACAAAATCGTAATTTTAGTCATTTTGAGGGTGATTTCTTTACAAAAAGTTAATCAGTACCTGATTTTTGAAATGAATGATTTCATAGAAAAGTACAATTCTTGAAATCAATTTCCAGAATAGCTAAAAATTTTCAATCAAATAATAAAAAATGTTGTAGGATTCGCAACAAAACTATCACATGAATGAAATCTTATAAAACAAAAAAGTCCGAAATAATTTTCGGGCTTTTTTGATGAATGACTATTGTTGATATTCCTTTTTGACGTGTTCTACTAATTTATCACAGAGTTTGCCTATTTCACCGGACATAAATTCATCTCCTGTTGAACTAAGTACAGTCTGGGCAATTCCGCCTAAACAGTCAATATAAAATCTTTTCATTTCATCCATGGGCATATCTTTCGTCCATAAATCAATTCTCAATGTATTTTTATTATCCTGGTCCCATAAATTGAGGCTTATAGCTTTTGATTCAGAATATCCTGCACCACCTTTTTCATCCGCATCCCACTCTATTTTTTCCGGAATATTATCTTTATCAAGGGATACTTTAAACTTTATTTCTGATACTTTATGGCTCATGGAAGGCTATTTTTAAAATCTTCATAGGTAAAGCCTGATTCTGAAATGGGAGATTTATCACAACCTTCTTCATCTGCAAGACCGTTAATGTTTTCTACTCTATTTGCAGGAGATGGATGAGTCGAAAGAAACTCTGGTGGTCCTCCACTTCCTTCTGCCTCAAGTTTCTCAAAAAAAGTCGCCGCACCATTGCATGCATAATCCGTATTTGAAAGATATCGAACTGAAAATTCATCCGATTCTGTTTCATCATCTCTCCCAAACTTTAAGGATAAAAAATTAGTAGCAAGAGTTGCAATGTCAGCTGCTGCACCTTCTCCCAGGGCAATAGAAATTAAGAACTGTGTTCCCAACTGCTGCTTCATTTGATCAACAGAATGCCTTTCGGATGCATGAGCTATTTCATGCCCCATCACGCCTGCAAGATCATCTGCTTTATCAAGATATTTTATTAGTCCTGTGTACACATACATAAATCCACCTGGTGTTGCAAAAGCATTAAGAACATCTTTATCTATGATTTTAACTTCATAAGGAAAGATGTCTTTGTATTTTACTTCCGGACTTGAAAGGATTTCAGCTGTCATATTTTCAATGTAGCTGTAAGCTTCCGGATATTCCGCTTTTGAAAGTATTGGATATTCCTCAGGATCTGATTCTATTTGATCTACCAGACTCTGACCAAGAGCAACGTCATTTTCAGGAGTAAGACCTAAAAGATTATCCACCAGACTTCCATTATCATCTCCTCCACAAGACTGGATTCCCGAAAGAGAACCTACAACAACTAGTATTAGTATTAATCTGCTTATTCTTTTCATTATACTATAATTTACTCAATATATTTATCGCATTCTTTTTATCATCTTCTAACTGTCTCTTTAGCAACTCAAGATTTTCGAATTTCTGTTCCTTTCGAAGTTGTTCAACAAAATCGACTTCAATTTTCAGGCCATAAATATCCTGCTCAAAATTAAATATATTTACTTCAATTGTCCTCTTTTGACCCATAACAGTTGGGCGATTCCCAATATTTAACATTCCATCATAAATATTATCATCTATTTTTACTTTAACTGCATATACACCATCACCCGGTATCAGTTTGTAAGTTTCCGGTACATAGATATTAGCTGTTGGGAATCCAATCTTTCTGCCCACTTGTTCACCTTTTGTAACAAGGCCACATAATGAATAATGTCGGCCCAGATATTCATTTGCAATATGAACCTCACCCTCCTGAAGAGCTTCACGAATTTTTGTAGAACTTACTGTTACATCATGAATGTCCTGATGGGGGATCTCCTCTACCTCAAATCCAAACCTGTTTTTATGCTCTTCGAGATAGGCAATCTCTCCTTCCTGATTTCGACCAAACCGGTGATCATAACCTATAATGATTTTTTTAGTATTTAGTTTTTCGAGCAAAATACTTTTTACAAACTGATCTGCTGTCAATTGACTAAACTCCCGCGTAAAATTGATTTTGAATAAATAATCAATACCTGACTCTGCTATAAGTTTCGTTTTTTCATCAAATGTTGAGATCAATTTTAACTTCTGAGGATCTTTTCCCAATACGAATCTAGGGTGAGGCCAATATGTTATAACTACACTCTTTGCATTATCTTTTTTAGCATTCTCAACAACTTTTTTCAAAATTTTCCGATGTCCAAAATGGACACCATCAAAAGTACCGGAGGTAACAATGGTATTTTCTAAGGGAGTCTTTTGAAATTGGTCTATAATCTTCAAGATTCGTGGTTTTTTACTGAATTAATCAATTCATCTATCGACAATGCTTTTTCAAGGCTAAAATCACCAATTTTTTCTCTTTTTAGCGATTTTAAATAGGCTCCAACTCCCAAATTCTTACCAAAGTCATGCGCAAAACTCCTTATATAGGTTCCTTTTGAACATCTTAACCTGAAATGTATTTCTGGGAGCTCAACTTTAAAGAAGTCCAATTCATATATAGTAATTGCCCTTGATTTAAGTTGAACTTCTTCATTCTTTCGGGCAAGTTCATAGGCTTTTTTACCATTTATTTTTACTGCCGAATGTGCAGGTGGAAATTGCTCCAATTTTCCAATAAACTGAGCTTTTACTTGCTCAATCTGAGACTCATTAATATTCGAAATATCTGAAGATGAATCAAATTCAGATTCTAAATCATAAGTTGGTGTGGTTTTACCTATTTCAATAATTCCGGAATACACTTTATCCAAGCCCTGCAAATCATGCAATTGCTTAGTTCCTTTACCATATCCTATTAGCAAAAGTCCTGTTGCCAAAGGGTCCAGCGTACCGGCATGCCCTACTTTCTTGAGCTTAAGTGTATACCTTATTTTCTTTACAACATCAAATGAAGTCCAGGTATATGGCTTATCAACCAAAAGTATTCCACCTTCTTTATCGAGAATCACAACATAAAATGACTTAAAATCGCAATTATACCAATGATTGCACAATAAACAGCGAAATAAGTTAGCTTCCCCTTTTTCACTATTCTTATCATCCACTTACATGCCAGAAATCCTGAAATAAAAGCAGTCAGAAAACCAAGGATAAGTGGGAAAGCAGTTATTTGATCACCAATTGCAGGATTTTCAATGTAGTCTTTCAGCTTCAGTAAACTCGCTCCTAAGATTGGCAAAAGAACCATCAAAAATGAAAATCGAGTAGCTTTTTCCTTATCTGTTCCTAATAATAATGCGGTCGCAATTGTAGATCCGGACCTTGATATTCCGGGCATAATAGCCAAAGCCTGTGCGAAACCTATTATTATGCTATTAAGCCAGGTAACCTTTTTTATTCCCGGTTTTTTAATATGTGTGAACAACAAGAGAGATGCCGTAATTAATAGCATACATCCTACTAATAATATATTTCCACTAAAAAAACTTTCAATCTGGTCTTCAAACAAGATCCCCACTATTCCAACAGGAATCATTGAAATTATGATCTTTAATGAAAAATCCCATGATTCATTCCATTTAAACTCAAGCAAACCTGACAGGATTTCAATAATATCTTTTCTGTAAACCACAATCGTACTTAATGCAGTTGCAGCATGGACGATAACAGCAAATAGTAGGTTATTAGAACTTTTTACTCCAAGTAATACATTTCCTAGTTCCAAATGACCGCTACTACTTACCGGCAGAAATTCTGTAAGTCCCTGAATCAGCCCTAATAGAGCTGCCTGATACCAATTCATTACTTGAGTTTAGTTGGCAGATTTGTCTTTGTAAAGTATTGCCACGAATTCGATTAAAAATCCCAGCATTACAGTAATTGGACCGAGTGTTAATCCTAAAAATCCAAATCCAAACGGTTCATTATCAAGAGTCATGATAAAAAATCCAGTCATAAGGACTGCTACTCCGACAATCATGATAATGTAGTTCTTTTTAGAAAATGCAAATTTGGGTTTATCTGACATAATTAATAAAGTTCATCTAATGAGGTTTTCAAATATTTATTTACTGCTCTGTAGGTACTAATATAAGCAACTCCCACACCTAGTAAAATAAGTACGCCGAATAGCAAAGCTATGTCTTCCTGACGTTGTAATTGAGATAAATCTTCAATTTTATTGTTGGCATATATAATTAGTCCCAATAGAATTGATGAGGCAATTGCTCCGGCGAAAAAGCCAAAGCTTATTGCTCTTCTCAGAAAAGGTCTTTTTATAAAACTACCCGTGGCCCCAACCAATTGCATACTCCTGATAAGGAATCTCTGCGAAAAGAGCGCGAGTTTTATTGTGTTATTAATAAGAACCACAACCACTATCAATAATATAAGCGCAATTCCAATAAGTATAAATCCAATTTTTGCCAGGTTTTTATTAATACTATCCACCAGAGATTCAACGTAGCTCACTTCAAATACTCCTCTAATATTTTCTATTTCTGATTTAATGAGATTCAGACTATCTACAGACTGGTATTCTGGTAATATTTTGACTACGAAAGAATCTCTAAGAGGATTATCGCCAAGCAACTGCGAAAAGTCTTCACCGGTACTTTCTATAAATTCTGCTGCAGCTTGTTCTTTTGAAACGAAAACGATTGGATTGTCATTGACATCTGTGGGAGTGTAAGATTTAGCAAGAATTGTTTTCTGAATTCTTATTCTTTCATTTTCAGTTACGGATTTATTTAAAAAAACCTGTATTTCAACGTTCGATTGAATGAGCTGAGTCAGTCTTTTGGCATGAATAGAAATAATTCCGAAAAGCCCAATCATTAATAATGATAAAGCAACTGTAAGTGTGACACTTAGGTAAGGATAACTACCGAGCTTTTTCTTTTTGGTGCTTCTGTCTTTCATTAGCCCCAAAAATAGTCAAAATCTAATGTAAATAATGAGTTGAAGTGATGGAACGAAACTATTTATAGTTTTTTAAGATATCCAGTTCTTTAATTTTCTTGGAATCAGTTATTGCTTTTAGTGGTTTTCTTTCACTAGACACCTCAATTTCATAGTAGTTTCCATTATGAAACAGATAAAGTTCTTTTCCGCCTGAACCGATAACTTCAATGATTTGATACGGAGACTTTCCAAAATCACCCATAAGGCTCAATTTTCCATCAAAATACTTGTAGGATAAAATATTACTTCTGGTATCAAGAACTTCAATGTTAACTGGCTTTTCCTTATTCTCAGTAACTTTTTTCTCAAAGACATCTTTCGATATTTCAGAAACCTGTAATTGCTTATCTTCTTCTATTTCACTTACGTCTTCTGGAACAATGATAGATGGCGTAAGATCAATTTGATTTTTTGAGGTTTGACTTTCTTCATCTGTGATGTTTTCAGCAATTTCTGATGATTCTTCTACTGGTTCTACCACCATCCTTGATGAATTTGAAGATTCATCTTCAGATAAATCATTTTTCTGATCAGCTTCCGGAATATTCAAAACAAATTCCTTTGATGCTAATGGGGCATCTATTGTAATTTCTGATGAATTGGATGCCGTAATAGTTTGATCAGGAGATTGACTGAAGAAATATACAGAGCCGGAAATGATTAAAACTGATGTAGCACCAATAACAGCTTTACCAACAGTAGATTGTACAAACATCTCCAAGGGAGAAATAGTAATAGAGGATAAATGAGATTTTAATTCAGCTTTTCGATATGCTTTAATGCCATCGATAACATTCTGCTGGAAATTGAACTCTTCTCTTAGTGCTTCGTCAGAAAGCAATTCTTTTTCGAATTCAATCCTCTCTTCCGGATTTAGATTTCCGGACAGATAACTTTCGATATTTGTATAATGGTTGGTGCTCATTTATCAATCAAAAAAATCAGCTTTTGAATATTTCTTTTTAATTAAACTATCTAATCTCTTTTTACACTTATATTTTTTAGTTTTTGCTGTATCTGTATTCGCAAAACCTAGTCTATCTGCTATGTCATTCATTGATAACCCGTCGAAATAGTAATACATCAAAATACTTTTACAGGGGTCACCCAATTCATTTATAGAGTCAACAACAATTTTATAGTTCTGTTCATCTTCGTGACTTTGATACTCGCTCTCCTCTTTTTCCTCATTGGAAAGTCTGCTTTTTCTATCCAGTTCCTTTCGCCATTGATTTTGACAGATACTATACATATATGTACTTATTTTAGAAGTAAGTATCAACTTACCTGAAGCAGCTTTTTGCCAAAAAACAATTAATGCTTCCTGATAAACATCTTTCGCTTCATCTTCACTTCCTCCTGACTTCAGTACAATATTTGTCATCATTCTGTAATACTTTTTGTATAAATATTCCAGAACTCTTTCATCACCACGGCAAATTTTGTCAAGTATCTCACTGTCTTTCATACACCCTTAAGGGAGCCGTGTCGACTCACCTTTTATACTTTTAGTATCAAAATTGTAACCTCTCAAGATAGAATTTAATAAAAATTATGTACTCAAACTAATAATTTGGTTATTTGCAATACAAAAAACCAGGTCATTTTTATAGACCTTAATACTGTGTGTCCCTGTAAATCCACCAAATGCAGGCAGAATTCCATAACTTTTATTAAAATAAAAACAAGGAAGCCTTAAGGACTGACGGGCAAACCCCGTTAATTTAATTCCAGGATGAACATGCCCTGAAATATTGTAGACTTCATCTGATTGGTCCCTTTCATGAGTAAAACTAAACTCTTCAATTTCAACTCTTTTTGTAACTTCCTTAAAGATTGCCCCATATAGTTTCTTATCCAGTACATCATGATTCCCGAGAATCAGGTTATAGTTAATCTTACTATTCTTATCTACCCAGCTTTCAAATATTTTCCAGTCAAAATTATAGTCACTGTGAAAAAGATCGCCAAGAAAATAAATATCTTCTATTTCAAAAGTGTTTATCAACCTCGAAAGTTTTTCTAAATCAGTAACATCCACTCCTTTTGGTAGCGCAATTCCATTCTTTCTAAAATGCCCTACTTTTCCAAGATGTAAATCAGAAACGAAAAGGGATTTGTATTTACCCCAATAAATAGCTTTCTCTCCCAAAAGGAGCAGCTTAGCTTTTTTTAGTTCCAGTTGATAAGAATTATCGCCCACTTACAGGAAGCCAGGTCTGCGTTCTAAAAAAGAAGGCTACATAGCCTCTCACCTTAAGATTGCCATCATCTCCAATCCAAAGTTTACAATCATAAACGTTTCCGTTTTCAGGATCTAGAATTGTACCGTTAACATACTCGTTATCTTTTTCATCAAACTCCATTTCCTGAATTATTTCCATACCTATTACTTTCTTTTTGAATCTTGAATCATCCTCATCGCATTTATCGCAAATAGGATCAGGATCTTCTCCGGGTTCTCTAAAAAGATTTAGAATTTTGCCATAATACTTATTCCCTTTTTTATAAATCTCTACTATTGAGCGCTCTTTTCCTGAATTATCATCTATTGTTTTCCATCTACCCTCAATTGACTGAGCATCAATTTGAAAAGAAATAAGTAAAACCGTAAGACTAAAGAATATAGTTTTCATCCGATTTTTAATTTACAGCAAAAGTATTAAACTGATTCATTCTGAACATACTTTTCCAATTGCAATTGCATTTTTGAAACCCGTTCAGATAATTGTTCGGAAGTTAGCTTTTCACGCAAGGCATCTACCAGAATTGGAAAAGCAAATGGTGTAGGTTTTTTAGTCTTTACCAAACGTATTTCCATTTGATTAATCCTCCTCATGGCTTCCATTAACCTCGATTGTTCCATTTGAAGGGCATATACTTCTTCCATTGCCTGTTTAATCAATAGATTTTCTTTATCATATTCTTCAAAAACTTTATAAAGTAAACTTGACGAAGATTGTAAATGCTTGCTTTTAATATTTTTTCCAGGATATCCCTGAAAGATAAGGCCTGCTATAGTCGCTACATCCCTAAATTTTCTGGAAGCCATCTCCGTCTCATTTACACTCAAAGAAATATCTTGCATAAGCTCCTCTTCCGAAAACAAATCCTGCTCCAATGCCTCCTCTATTGGAATATCCTGATCGGACAGTAGTTCAAACCCATAGTCATTCATTGCTATAGAAAAAGAAATAGGGAGTATTTTACTGATACGATAAGCCACTAAACTTCCCAAAATCTCGTGCACGAAACGACCCTCAAATGGATAAATGAAAATATGATATCCTAACTTTGATTTAGTTTTTTCAATGAGCAATATATGTTGATCTGGTAGTAGTGACCATTTCTTTTGCAGCTCAAGTATTGGTCTTATTTTTTGAGTTTCAATATCAAGATATTTCCCTTCATTAGCGTCTGAAAGTTTTTTTCGAATGACATCTGACAACAAAGAAGAGAGTGGCAACCTTCCGCCCATCCACTGGGGCGTTATTCCCGTCTTTTTTTTACTATTTCTAACCAGAACAGTTAGTTCTTTTGTGGTGATATATTCCAGATTTCTCCCGGCAAACCAAAACGAGTCACCTGGATTTAATTTGGAAATAAATGATTCCTCAATCGTTCCAATATGTCCACCTGTAATAAATTTTACCTTAAGTGCAGGATCTCCGACTATTGTTCCAATCGATAGTTTATGTCTGGTTGCTGTTTTTTTTGAAATAATTTTATAAACACCATCATCATTATAAACTTTCGCAAATTCATCATACTCACCAAGTGTATTACCGCCTGTTGTAATAAAATCTAGTGCCCACCTCCATTCTTCACCAGTGAGAAATCTATAAGCATATGTGTTCTTTAGCTCTTTGAGTATCATAAGTGGCTTAAATCCTCCACTCACAGCAAGCGTTATTAAATACTGTATCAGAACATCAAAAGATT
>CAYTFO010000009.1:34968-40754 GCA_964437135.1 uncultured Roseivirgaceae bacterium
TTTCTCTTTTTCAATAGCTTCTCTCAATGCAGCACCTTCTATTAGCTCTAATGAATGTGTTGGAACAAAAAATATTTTTGAAGTAGCTCCGGGGTAATGTCCACTTCGACCTGCTCTTTGTTGAAAACGAGACACTCCTTTGGGCCCTCCTACCTGAATAACAATATCAACAGGTCTAAAATCAACTCCTAAGTCCAAACTGGACGTACAAACAACACATTTCAATTTTCCTTCATGTAAAGCGTCTTCTACCCAGCCTCGAATGGCATTATCCATTGAACCATGATGCATGGCAATAACTCCTGCAAATTCAGGATAATCTTTTAAAATAGCCTGATACCATAACTCTGTCTGGGATCTGGTATTTGTAAAAAGCAGTGTCGTTTTACTTTCTCTAATGATTGGGACAATCTTTGGTAATAGTTTTGTGCCTAAATGGCCTGTCCATGGAAAATTCTCAACTGTATCCGGTAAAATCGATTCAATTACTATTTTTTTACCTAGATTGGCTTTTACATGAATACCTTCTTTATATAAATCTTCTCCTAATAATACTCTTTTTGCCTGCTGTAAATTTCCGATAGTGGCTGAAATCCCCCAGATTTTTACCGAATGATTACTCACATTTTTCAATCTGCTGATTGCTAATTCAGTAGCAACTCCACGCTTTGTGCCTATCAGTTCATGCCATTCATCCACAATTATGGCTTTTAAATGCTTGAAATAGTTGGGATAATCTGATTGTGACAATAGAACGTGCAGGCTTTCAGGTGTTATGACCAACGCCTGCGGTGCCTTTTTCTTTTGAGATTTTCGAGTCGATACTGAGGTATCGCCAGTTCTTAGGCCTACATTCCATCTTAAACCGATATCATCACAGAAACTCTGCATTGCATCCCTAATATCTTTTGCCAAGGCTCTTAAGGGTGTCACCCAAATGATCTGAAGTTCAGGAGCCACTTCATATCCAGGATTTTTTTCCAAATACTCAAGAACACATCCTATCCACAATGCATAAGTTTTTCCTGACCCTGTCGGAGCATTCAATAAACCAGATTTCCCATCCAAATATGCATTCCAACATTCTCTTTGAAAGTCAAATGGTTTCCAGTCTTTTGATTTGAACCAATTTTCGCCTACTTCTAAAAATGATGATCTATTCAAGGTAGTTTTAAGCCAATTATTGGAATCTCTTTTCTTCTTTTTATGAGTATGACCAGGCAAATTAAAAAGACAATGACTGCATAGCCAAAAAGTAAACCTCCATCATTCATCACTTCAATTCCAAGGACTGTTAAATGAGAAATTATAGCTCCACTTATAATACCCAAACCTAAAATTGAACCATATATTCGGGTTTTAGGGAAGATAAGTGCTATTCCTGCGATCAATTCAACGATTCCAGTCAAATACCTTCCAATAGGTTCTAGTCCAACTTTTGTGAATATATAAATACGTTCTTCTGATCCTGTGAATTTAAAAAACAGTGTTTGAAGTAATATAATAGCAGCTATAACAGATATGACTGACTCTAATGTTTTATTCATTTTCTTTTGGCAATAGGTTTATTAAATCTTCCAGCGTATTTGCATCTTCAGGTTTCTTATCTTTTCTCCACCTATGAATTCTTGGAAATCTAACCGCTACTCCTGATTTATGTCTGGAGGACTTTGAAATACCTTCGAATTGAATTTCAAAAACCAATTCCGGAGATACAGTCCTGACAGGACCAAACCTTTCTAAGGTGTTTGCTTTTACAAACCTGGTTACTTCCATCATCTCTTTATCCGTCAAACCTGAATACGATTTGGCAAACGTAACAAGTTCATTTTTATGCCATAATGCAAACGTATAATCTGAGTAAATGTCAGCCCGACGACCATGTCCTTTTTGAGCATAAATCATCACAGCATCTATTGTGAAAGGATCTACCTTCCATTTCCACCAATCTCCTCTTTTTCGGCCTACTTTGTAGGGTGAATTGAGTTTTTTGAGCATCAGGCCCTCAGCATGGTTAGCTCTGGACTGATCTTTTAATTTTTGAAGACTATTCCAATCACTAAATTTCAAGGCTTCTGAGAGAAATATTTTTTCAGCTGAACTTACTTTATTAATCATTTTATCCAAAAGCTTTCTTCTTTCTGCTAGTGATTTTTTCCTTATATCAATCCCTTCATATTCAAGTAAGTCATAGGCTAAAATAGCAGCGGGTGCTTCATTCAATTGTTTTTTTGTTACATTTTTTCTTCCAATTCTTGTTTGCAGTTTGGCAAATGGTAGTGGTTTTCTATTCTTATATGCCATCAATTCGCCGTCAATTGCAACTCCATCTGGTAACACCTCTTTCAATAACTCAAGTTCGGGGAATTTTTCAGTAATTAACTCTTCTCCTCTACTCCAAAGAAATAACTCACCATTTCTTTTGATAAGTTGAGACCTAATTCCGTCCCATTTCCACTCAACCTGCCATTCACCTGGATTACCTAATTCAGAAAGGTCACTATCCAGAGCATAAGAAAGATAAAATGGATAAGGTTTTGAGATATTTTCATCCCCTTTATTATTAAGAATCAATTCTTCATATGAAATAATTGATGGATCCCAATCACCCATTATCTTATGTGCGATAACTGTCTTATCCTGCTCCGTAGCTTCTGCAACAGCTCTAATGATCAGATTTTTGGAAATCCCCACCCTAAAACCACCAGTGATAAGCTTATGGAAGACGAATAATTGCTGACTATTCAATGTTTTCCAGCTCTGTAGTACAAATTCTTTCTTTTGTTCTTCTGAACGATCCTTAAGAGCTATAAGTCTGTTTATCCAGACATGTAATGGGTCAGAGTTATTTTCTGAATTGGGTGGTAAAATCAACGCTAAAGTTTCGGACAAATCTCCAACGACATGATAAGACTCCTGAAATAACCATTCAGGAATTTGTGCATATTCGATTGCCCAATTGGTAAGAAATTTAGTATTAATTTGTCGCTTTGGTCTCTTATGAGAAAATAATGCTATTGCCCATACTTTGTCCTGAGCATTCGTATTTAAAAAGAAGTTCTTTAGAAGACTTACTTTTTTATTTGTCTTACTTGTATTTTCAATATCAAAAAGGAGTTTTGAAAACTCTTCCATGACATATTAAACCTAATCCCGTCATAAAAGTTGATAAAAAAACCCCGGAAAGGAAAATCCGGGGTTAACCACCAAAAGCAACTGTTAAAGTGACTTTAATACTTTTCAGTTACTTAACCAAATAGATTAAGAACGACCATTTGGTAAAACAAATATAAAGCTAAATTATTTAACTTCCTAACAAGCAGTGCTTTAGCTAATAACTCATGAATTCTTACATGAAATAAAAAAGACTTTGATTTCTCAAGGCCTTTTTTCTTCATAACGAATACTATTTATTCGTTTATGATAGTTTCTTTTATTGTATTTTCGTCAATAATCTCAGTCACAACCTCCTGATTATCAGTTTTTTCTATAGCAGAATGTCCTGTTCCGTAAACCTCCCCTAAAATTGGGGCAATTACTAAACCTACCAGACAACTTAACTTAATAAGTATATTCATTGAAGGACCTGAGGTGTCTTTAAACGGATCACCCACTGTATCCCCTGTTACAGCTGCTTTATGAGCATCAGAACCTTTATAGGTCATCTGACCGTCTATTTCAACTCCGGCCTCAAAGCTTTTCTTAGCATTATCCCAGGCTCCACCTGCATTATTCTGGAAGATCGCCCAAAGTACACCTGATACAGCTACACCTGCCATATAAGAACCAAGAGACTCAGGCCCCATAACAAAACCTATAATTATTGGAGAAACTATTGCAATGGCACCAGGAAGCATCATTTCTCTTAATGCAGCCTTGGTAGAAATATCTACACATTTACCATATTCAGGTTCACCAGTTCCTTCCATTATTCCAGGAATTTCTTTAAACTGACGTCTTACTTCTTTTACCATTTCCATTGCAGCTTTACCTACGGAGTTCATTGCTAAAGCAGAGAAAACTACTGGCACCATACCGCCAATAAATAATGCCGCAAGCACATCTGCTTTAAAGATATTGATTCCATCGATACCTGTAAAAGTTACGTAAGCTGCAAACAATGCTAGGGCAGTTAAAGCAGCTGAGGCAATAGCAAAACCCTTACCAATCGCTGCAGTAGTATTTCCAACACTGTCTAAAATATCGGTACGATTTCTTACTTCATCAGGTAATTCACTCATTTCTGCGATACCACCTGCATTATCTGCAATGGGTCCAAAAGCATCTATAGCGAGCTGCATAGCAGTTGTTGCCATCATTGCTGATGCGGCAATCCCCACTCCATAAAAACCTGCAAACTCATAAGCGCCCCAAATAGCCCCTGCAAATAGAATTATTGGGGCAAAGGTTGAAATCATACCTGTAGCAAGACCTGCAATAATATTGGTTGCAGCTCCAGTTGAACTTCTTTGAACTATATCAAGAACAGGTTTTTTACCAAGACCAGTATAGTATTCAGTAAAATATGAAATTGCACCTCCCACAAATAAACCAACAAGAACTGCATAAAAAACATTCATGTTGCTGATGGTTAGAACGCCTTCACCAAAAAAGTTCATTTGTATAGTTGCGGGTAGCAACAATTTAATCACAAAAAATGAAGCAACTGCTGTAAGAAAAATTGAGGACCAGTTTCCTTTATTTAAAGCCGCTTGTACCTGCGGTTCTTTTGTGTTTTCACCGTCTTTTACTCTAATAAATAAAGTACCTAGAATGGAAAATATGATTCCCAAACCAGCTAAAACCAAAGGCAATAATATCGGCCCTATGCCATTGAAGCTATCTGTGATTGAACCACCCATATCTCGGATGACATAATTTCCCAATACCATTGAAGCTAATACTGTTGCAACGTACGAACCAAACAAATCCGCTCCCATTCCAGCTACATCGCCTACATTATCTCCAACATTATCTGCTATAGTTGCAGGGTTACGCGGATCATCTTCAGGAATACCTGCTTCAACTTTTCCGACAAGATCCGCTCCAACATCGGCTGCTTTTGTGTAAATACCTCCTCCAACTCTTGCAAAAAGTGCGATTGATTCCGCTCCAAGTGAAAAACCTGCAAGAGATTCTAATAGAACTGTCATATCATTAACAGAAGTCCAGGTTCCACCCATAAACCATTGAAAAAGTACAATGAAAATCATACTCAGACCAAAAACTGCTAATCCGGCAACACCCAGTCCCATTACGGTTCCTCCTGAGAACGATACATTCAATGCCTGAGATAGGCTTGATCTAGCTGCCTGGGTTGTTCTTACATTTGCTGCTGTTGCTATTCTCATTCCTATATTTCCTGCAAGCGCTGAAAAAACTGCTCCAATAACAAAAGCAACTACTATAAACCAGTGTGTGGTTTCTACAATTGAAGAAATGACAGCAAGAAGTATACCTGCAAACACAACAAAAATTGCTAATACCCTATACTCTGCTGAAAGAAAAGCTAATGCACCTTCTCTAATGTGATCAGCAATAGATTTCATCTTTTCATCTCCCGATGCCTGCTTATTTACCCATGATGCTTTTACAGCCATATAAATAAGTCCAACCACTGCCAAAACAGGCACCAAATAAATCATATTCTCCATTTTCTATTCTTGATTTTTCAAAAGTGCTGCAAAGATAGACGAATAGGCTTTTTAACAAAATAAAATTTCCCCAATGAATTTTGAATGGTAAAACCATGGATTGGTTTATGTTTCTGATGGCTTTTGATTAAA
>CAYTFO010000010.1:0-24264 GCA_964437135.1 uncultured Roseivirgaceae bacterium
GAGAGAGCACAGATGGCCTTTGTTGACACTGATCCGCATGTAAATATGGCATATGGTATTGCAGGACTATCAATAGTTGCAGATTCTTTATCAGCTATCAAACATGCAAAAGTAGAAGCTATTCGAAATGAAGATGGCCTTGCCATTGATTTTAAAATAGACGGTAAGTTTCCTTTTTATGGAAATGATGATGATCGAGTTGATGATCTGGCTGTTCATGTTTCTTCCGCATTTAGTAACGAATTAGCGATGCATCGAGCATATAAAAATGCTGAACCTACTATGTCAATACTTACCATTACTTCAAATGTAATGTATGGTAAGAAGACCGGAGCAACTCCGGATGGAAGAGCAAAAGGGGTGGCATTTGCACCAGGAGCTAATCCAATGCATGGTAGAGATACCCATGGGGCGATAGCTTCTCTTAATTCAGTTGCAAAGCTTAAATATGAAGATTCTTTAGATGGAATCTCTAATACTATGTCCATGATCCCTAAAACACTGGGTAATGATCAAGCAACAAGAGTTAGAAACCTTGTGGCGATAATGGATGGATATTTTAATAATCGGGCACATCACTTAAATGTCAATGTGTTAAGCAGAGAATTGCTTGAGGATGCGATTGCTCATCCGGAAAACTACCCACAGCTTACCATACGAGTATCAGGTTATGCTGTAAATTTTGTAAGGTTATCCAGAGATCAACAGCAGGAGGTATTATCCAGAAGCTTTTTTGATAAAATATGAACAATCAAAAGGTATCAATATCAACTTTGAGTGAAACCAAACTTGAAAATAAGTCACTCAAAGTTCACTCTGTGGAATCTCTTGGAACGTATGATGGTCCCGGTATAAGGTTCATTGTATTTCTTCAGGGTTGTCCAATGCGATGTTTGTATTGCGCCAATCCTGATACCATGAGATATGATGAAGGTGAATATCAATCGATTGAATCATTATTCGATCAGGCGATTCGAATGAAACCGTATTTCTCCAGTGGAGGAGGAGTTACAGCTTCCGGTGGCGAACCGTGTTGCCAGGCGAAGAATTTAATTCCATTATTCAAAAAGCTGAAATCTCAGGGAATACACACTGCTCTGGATACAAATGGCTACATAATGAATGAGAGTGTTAAAGAATTGCTGAAGTGGACAGACCTGGTTCTTTTAGATATAAAGCAAATGGATTCTTCAATGCATGAAGTAATTACTGGGAGGGATAACAAAAAGATATTGGAGTTTGCATCTTACCTGAAATCAATCGGTAAGCCAAGTTGGCTGCGTTATGTACTCGTTCCGGGATTAACAGATAAACACGAGGATCTGGAGTCTTTAGGTGAGTATTTCAGAAGTTTTGAGAATATTGAAAAAATTGAAATTCAACCCTATCATACTCTGGGGAAACATAAATGGCAACTGATGGATAAAAAATATCCTCTTGAAGATGTGTCTTTAAATACTGAAGAAAATATCCAGAGAGTGAAAAGTATATTGCATAATTACTTTAAAGAAGTAGTTGTCAATTAGTTATGACAATCTTTTTCTTAAATAAAAAAACCAGCCCGGAAATGAGCTGGTTTTTTTTATTGTTTACTTCTTATTTATTCTGCCTTATCAAATCTAAGCCTCACAGATGAAGAGAAAATTGTATTTGCAGGAACTTCTTCTAAATTGATTATTCTGGCAAATGTTTCCGCAGGGAGAGGAAGATTATTTATCGTACCCGCTATAGATGTCGAAGTTTCATCAAGTTCAAACATATTCAATTGAACAGGAACAGGTGATGTTGGTATATTCAGAATGAGCGTAAGTCTGATTCTTTCCTCATCGATACTCCAGGTCCCATTCTGTAAACTTTCATTGCTTCCCTCACAATTGTAAAAAACAACTCCATCTTCTGTTAGTTCAAGTCGGGTGTCCTCTGCATTTGTGCACGGAGAGGCCGATAAAAGAGCTGCTTCCATTTCCGCAGTAATGTCAGTCCCATCAGGGTTTTCATAGTACGTAACACCGCCTGCTTCAAGATCATTAAGAAGTACAGCGCTATTGATAACATAGCTTCCAACCAGATTATCTACTTTCGGTTCGTTATCTCCCTCATCATCTCCACCACAGCTAATAAATAATGTTGAAGCCAATAAAATGGCTATCATTTTGAAATTTGAATACAAAGTTTTCATTTAAATTGAGTTATATTAGAGCTTAAAATGTAAATATTGTTTTTTTACATTAAATCTATAAGATAAAAAACCAATTATTTTTTAAAAGATTGGTTTCAAATCAAAAACTCAATACTCAATATAGAATGGATCCAAGAATTTTTCCGAGTTCACCAATTGTAAGATTCATTTTTTTTATAATCATCTTACAAAGTGTGATACATCTAAAGGCACAAAATATAAATGTCACAGGAACAGTAATAGATGAATTTGATCAGCCTGTTATCGGAGCAAATGTTTACATAGAGGAGTCTTTTCAGGGACAGGCAACGGATAGAAATGGTCGTTTTATTATCACTTCCAATACTAATCCTCCTTACACAGTTGTGGTATCCATGGTTGGGTATGAAATCTATAAAAAAACGATAGAAAGTACCGGTGAATTTGATTTAGATATAAAATTGGAACCTGCTGTAATTTTCGGACAGGAGGTAGTGGTTTCGGCATCCATGGTTGAAGAAAACATTATGGCATCTACAATCACCGTAGAAAAAATGGGTATTAAGCAAATTCAACAGATGCCCCAGGCTAATTTTTACGATGGATTATATCAGATGAAGGGCATTGACATGAATACCCAAAGTCTCACATTTAAGATTCCAAATTCCCGGGGATTTAACAGTAACACAAACTACAGATTCAATCAGATTATTGATGGGATAAACAATATGGCTCCCGGGTTAAATTTTGCAGCTGGTAATTTGTTAGGTCTGCCACAGCTCGATATCGAAAGTATAGAGATGTTGACGGGTGCTTCTTCGGCTTTATATGGAACCGGTGGTATGAATGGAACACTTATCATCAATTCAAAAAACCCGTTTGATTATCAGGGATTATCAGTAAGTGTACAGACGGGTATGATGAATGTAGGCAGTGATCTCAATGTTGATGCGAATCCATATTATGATATTAGTGCCCGCTATGCGAAAAAAATAACGGATAAGCTTGCATTTAAAGTAACGGGTTCTTATTTATCAGCGGATGATTGGGTTGCAGGAGATCGGAGGGATAAGAATTTTCTAAATGATCCTAGCAGTACCAGACAAACAAACCCGGGCTATAATGGTGTTAATGTTTATGGTGATGATGTACCATTGAATCTTGGGCTAATAGCACCTGCTGTAGGAGATGGGTTTGCCAGGCAGCTTGGATATGAACCAGGGCAAGCTGAGTATGATTCAATAGTTGCAGGCATTGTTGGGATTATTCCTGATCAGGATGTGACACGAACTGGCTGGGAGGAAAGTGATTTGGTGAACTATGAAGCAAGAAATTTAAAGGCAAATGTGGGCATTCATTACAAGCTCAATGAGAATACAACTGCTATTGTACAGGGAGGATATGCCCAGGGCCAGGCCATCTATTCAGCGCAAAATAGGTTTTCGATAAGTGATTTTAGTTTGTATAATTTCAAAGCAGAAATTAACAATCCGGACTATATGTTCAATTATTGGTATTCTAAAGAGGATGCCGGTTTAACCTATGATGCAGGAGGAGTAGCAGCATTTATCAATGAAAGCTGGAAGCCAAGTGAACTTTGGTATGGAGATTATCTTTCCGGATATCTCGTGGGTACTGGTCAATTTGGTCTTACTGAGGAAGAGGCACATGTTTATGCAAGACAAGTAGCCGATAATAGAGATCAAAATGGAAACCCATTGAATCCTGAAAGGCCTTCAATACCATTGCCAGGTTCTCAGGAACTATTTCAGCTCAGGGATAGTCTCAAACGAATACCATTAGGTCAGGGTGGCTCAAGGGTACTAGATTTTAGTTCAATGGGTCAGTTTACCGGTAGGTATAATTTCAGGAAATTATTGGATGGCAGGGATTTAGTTATTGGCTTCCAATATAGATATTTCATTATTGATAGTGATGGAACCATCTTTGCTGACGATCCGGATGAACCAATAAGAATGCACCAGTATGGAGTATATGCTCAATATCTTGATGGTTTTATTGAAGATAGATTAAAACTGAATCTTTCGGCAAGATATGATCAGGATTCGAATTTTGATCCCCAATTTACCCCCAGGTTATCCTTAGGATATGCAGCCGGAAAAGATAGAAATCATAATATAAGGGCTTCGGTGCAGACTGCTTTCAGGTTCCCTGCAGTTGCAGACCAATGGACCGATCTTAACGTTGGTGTTGTCCAGGTAGTGGGAGGTAATCCTTCGGTTCAGGCTCCCTATAACTTTAGCACTAATCCAACTTACCCCCTGGCTGGCACGGATCCACTAAATGCACTTCCGGATACCACAAATGGGGTATTTAATACTCCGAATTTCACATCAGAGAGGGTTTTTGCAACTGAAATAGGATACAAGTCAGTTTTTCTAGATGGAGATCTGTTTTTTGATATGAATGTTTTTAGAAATGTTTACAGCAGATTCCAGGGATTTCAACTTTTAGTTCAGAATCCATTTGAGGCAGATGAAACGAGGTATCAGACTACTGTTACTACTGATAAGTCACTGACCAATTGGGGTTGGTCGATGGGTGTAGATTACCAGCTTCCAAAATTTTATCAAATAGGAGGTAATGTTGCATATAGCACTCTCAATGATAATAATATTCAGGAAGGTTTTCAGACTAACTTCAATACACCTGAATATCGATTTAATCTGAAATTTGGGAACCGTAAATTATACAAACAGCTTGGTTTTAATATAAATTATCGCTGGCAACAGGCGTTTATATGGGAATCATCTTTTGGTGTGGGAGAAGTACCTGCATTTGGTACATTTGATATGGTGCTGACATATGGCCTACCACAAATAAAGTCAGTGGTGAAAATTGGAGGATCAAATATTTTCAATGACTATTATACCACAAGTTTTGGTAGCTCAGGAATCGGAGGTCTCTATTATATTTCCTTTACTTTCGACCAAATGATGCGCTAAGAATTTTAATTTCTGAAGATTTTTTCAAGCTGTAAATAGACCAGGGGTACCAATATCAGTGAAAGAATCATCGCACTGGATAATCCTCCAATGAGTACCCATGCAAGACCATTTTTCCATTCAGATCCTGCACCTGAAGAGAAAGCAATGGGTAGTAACCCAATGATCATGGTAAGATTTGTCATCAGGATAGGTCGAAATCTTAATCGGGTTGCTTCCAACAGTGCATGAAGTTTACTTTTACCCTGGTAACGCAGGGTATTGGTAAAATCCACGACCAGTATGGCATTTTTACCAACTAATCCAACCAGTATAATTAAACCCATTATTGAGAAAACACTCAATGCTTCCCCTGTTACTCCTAATGCTATGAATGCTCCTATGATAGCAAATGGGATCGAAAAAAGAACGACTAATGGGTAATAAAAGGAATTGTATAAAATGGCAAGGATCAGATAAACAAGTAGGATTGAAATGAGAAATGCTCCAATCATACTGGAAAGCCCGTCTTGTGTTCTTTTGGTTGCACCTCCATAAATAAGATTGATACTATCGGGTATTTTTATGTTTTCCACCTTTTTATTAAACTCAGCACTTACTGACCCTGCAGGACGGCCAATAACCTGTGATTTTATTGTGACACTTCTCCCACGGTTTGTTCTCTCTAGATGGTTGGATAAACTTGTTTCCTCAATATTCGCAAGCTGATAGAGCGGTATCGTTTGTCCCTTGTTACTAAGAAGAGTTAGATTACGTAAGTTGTTAAGGTTCTTTTTTTTCGATTCATCGAAGCCGATGTTAACAGGTACTTTTTCATCATCCAGGACTATTTCAAAATCTGTATTACCCACCATTGCCGTCCTAAGAGCAATTCCAGCTCTGGACATATCTACATCGAGGAGTTCTAACCTGTTTTGATTGGGTTCTATTACAATAGTACTTACAGCTTCTTCTGAAGTTGAAGACACTTCTATTACTCCCGGTATTTCATATAATTCTGATTGAATTTGCATTGCAATACTGTTTACAATGCTGTCATTTTCCCCCTGCACCGTCAATTGGACTGCATCATCATCTCTAATTCCAATTATATTGATTTCGAATGGAATTGCTTCCAGTCCTGGGACTTCTTCCATAAGTCTGTATTTTAAATGACGCATAAACTGACTTGTCAGGAAATCACGTTCCCCTTTTTCAACCAGACTTATATGGAGTTCTGCAAGATTGGAGGTGTTTGTAGTTATTCGGCCACTGCTGGTAGTTCCAACACTCGTAAATATCGTTTTTACTTCAGGATAACTTAGAATTATTTCTTCAGCCTGTCTAACTACTCTGTTCGTTTTTGTTAATGGAGTTCCTGGTTTAAGTTTCAACTCCAGAATAAATTCACTGCGGTCACCAGCTTTTGTAAATTCAATCCCAATCAGACCAATGGGTATCAGGCTAACTGAGCCTGCTAGAAGAAATAAGGTAATACTAAATGCAATTGCTCTATTTCTAAGTGACCAGATAAGAGCGTTTTGAACTTTTGCAGCAAGAGAGTCTATAAATCGATCGGTATAGTAAAAGAAACCATGTGTGATGTCTTTTATCTTAAATTTTACGTGTATTCTGCTGGCCAGGAAGGGTACAATAGTAAATGAGATCAACAGGCTCATCAAGGTTGAACATATAATAACAATGGAAAATTCTCTCAGTAAACTAGAAACCATCCCTTCAGTGAATACTATTGGGAGAAACACTACTACGTCAATTAGTGTAATAGAAATTGCCGCAAATCCGATTTCCATTCGGCCATCATATGCAGCTTTCCACGAATTTTTTTGCATCAGCAAATGCCTGTGTATGTTTTCTATTACAACTATCGAATCATCTACGAGTATACCTATAGCGAGAGACAAGCCAAGCAGTGTAAGTAGGTTTAATGAGTAGCCAAACAACCACATAATTATAAATGTGGAAATAATGGAAGTAGGGATAGAGACGAAAACGATAAGAGCATTTCTAAAAGAATGCAGGAAAATGATCATTACCAGAGATACCAGTAGTACAGCAATTCCCAGATCTTCCATAACACCATATGCAGCTTTCAATGTAAACTCACTGGCATCCTGAGCAATTTCAAAGTTTAGTCCGTCATTTTTAAAGCGGTTTTCAAGTGCAATCAGTTCACTCATGACCAGTTGACTTACTTCTACAGCATTTGCATCTGATTGTTTTTTAATTTCTAAACTGACGGATGGCAATCCATTTAATCTTGCTATTGATATAGGAGCCGTAAGTGTTTTTTGTACCTCAGCAACGTCCGATATTTTTACAAATGAGCCATACTCTTCATTTTTAAAAATTACAAGGTTACGAAGATTATCAAGTGATTTTATATTACCATCAAACAATATTTGTTGAGAAGAAATATCATCTTTCAATCCTCCTGCAGGTATTTTTAGATTGTTGGAGCCAACAGCTTTTAGTACCTGTAATATGGTTGTATGAGTTCTTTCCAACCTGTTCGGTGAGACATTGATCTGAATTTCTTCGTCAGTGGATCCTATTAATTTGATTTCAGCCACTCCTTTGACTTGTGAGAGCTGTGGGATAATTACCTCCCTGCAAATATCACTGGTGCCAAGTGCTCCCAGATCTGAAAATACACCCAGGCTTATAATAGGGAGGTCATCAAAATCAAACCGGGATAATATCGGATACTCCGCTTCATCAGGCAAATCACGGATGGTAGCTACAATTTTTCGATTCGCTTCATTTAAGATTTCTTCTATATCTGAACCGGGTTTGGTTTCGATTCGAATAAGTGAAAAATTTTCTTTTGAGGTGGATGTTATGAGATCAATATCGGGTAATGAACTAAGGGCATTTTCCAGTTTTAATGATACTTTCTCTTCAACTTCTTCAGAAGATGCACCAGGTAGAATTGTTACGACAGTTAAAACAGGAGGATTAAATTCTGGTACCAGTTCATACCTAAGGTTTAAAAATGAGAAAACTCCCATTGTCATAATCAAAATGAAAAAGACACCCAGAATTACAGGTTTTTCAATTGAATATTTTGTGATATTCATTGCTCTTCCCTGATTATTTTTATTTGATCTCCATCATTGAGCAGGTGATTGCCTTCTAATACAATAACATCGCCTTCTTTGACTCCTTCTTTGATGAGAACCTGATTGTCAAGCTTTTCAAGAATTTCAATTGGAGTAGATAGGGCAATTTCATTTTCTACTTTGAAAACGTATGATTCACTTCCTTTAACTAAAATTGACTCTGAAGGAATGGCGAAACTTTGACCTATTGTTGTCTCTATTCTTATATCCACCACTTTTCCAGGGTAAAGAGATTCTATCTGTTCAAAGGCAATCTCCATAGGTATTTTGCCCATAAAACCAGGTTTAACACCAATAGACTGAATGTAAGCGGTAGTGGGATATTTAATTTTAAAATCATAGATATCCACTTTTTTCCCTGCTTCCAGAAATTCAATATACTCTTCCTGAATACCTGTTTTAATGATATTACTCTGATCGCCAATAATTTCACAAACGGGCTTCCCCTGACCTATCATGCCTCCTTTTGCTATAAAGAGCTGATTTATATTTCCGGATACAGTAGCCTTAATTTTGCTTTCCTTAAGTCTCCGGTTTGCTAATTTCATTTTAGTCTCGCTTGCTTCCAATTTCAGGGATAGCAATTCTAGTTGTTGGTTTGTTATAGCTTCAGAATCTTTGAGATTTTTATATCTATCAAGGTCTTTTTTATCCTGCTCATATGCCTGTCGCGCTATCTGGTATTGTTGGCGTAGATAATAGTCATCTATTTCTGCCAGTATCTGGCCTTTTTTTACATAATCACCTGGTTGAATTTTCAGTTCTTTTATCTCTCCGGAAACTGTTGAAATAATAAAAACCTCACTTGAGTTTTCTACAGTTCCCGAAATTTCAATTTCCCTGCTGATTTCTGAATTTTTTAGAGTTGTGACCGTCACTGGAATAGCAGCAATATCCCTGGAAGCTTTTCTGACAATTATATCTTTATATTCTTTCTGATTAAATAAAGATAAGAGTATCCATGCGGAGAGAAGGACAAGTATCGCTATTCTAAAGAATACCTTCATTGATTATTTTTGAAATCAGGGTTATATCCTGCTAAAAATAAGTATTCAACCTCGGTTTTTCTTATTTCATGCAGTATTTCATTAGCTTTTTGCTGTTGCTCAATTAGTTCGGACTGTTGATCTAATACAGAAACGAGATTTACCATATCATTTTCATATTGTAGAATAGTCCTTTCCAGAGCCTTTTTAATTTCATCTGACCATTGTTTTTCCAGCGCATATTTTTCATTCAGAAATAGTAGTTCCTTTTCAATTTTCTCATATTTTAGTTTATTTCCAGAATTCAGTATTTCACTTTTTCGTTCCAAAATATCATTTTGTATTTTCAACTGCTGGTACTCAATCGATGAATTGCTACCTGAATAGATTGGCATATTAAATTCGAGGCCGATTTGACTTAAATTATTCCAATAACCACCTGAAAAAACATTGATAGATTCACTCTGAGAAAGAAGGTAAAGGTCTCCATATATATCCAGGGTTGGCAACCATGAATTCTTTGAGGACTTCATTTTATAATCGTTAATCTGAATTGAATATTCAATCAATTGCTGATTCGGGTCGGAACCAGAATTGCCATCAAAACTATCCATTAGGCTATAATTTAAGTCATATGTAAACTCTATAGTTGTATCGCTTTGAATACCCATTGAAAATAATATTTTACTTTTCAAAAGGGATTTAGATTCTGCCAGTCTTTTAGATTCCAGTTCAAGGCTTCTGATTTCTTTATCTATTCTGAGAGTGTCAAATGCAGATCCCAGGTCATTTTCAAATCTGGATTTTGCAATAGAAAATAACGATTCAAGTCGCTCCATGTTGAATGTGATTACTTCTGAGTAAGTTTCCAGGAAAGCCAGCTGGTAGTAATCTAGAGATACAGATTTAAAAATTTCAAGTTGTTTTTTTTTGACTTGTGTTGTATTAAGCTTTTCAAGTGTAGACTCCGGGTTATTACCCACAAAATAGCTCACGTCCAGTAATCTTTGACGAATATTCAGATCTACAAAAAAGTTATTCTGTAATCCCAGGTTTACCGGGTAAACACCATCAGAAACGCCTCCTGAAAGATTTGATCCTTCATTTTCGGGGAAAATAAACAAGGGTACTTCACTTAAAAAGTAGTTGTAGTTTGCCTGAAGGTTTACTTCCGGCTCAAACTTTTTGGATGCTTTTCTAAAATTCAGGAAGTTGAGTTCAGATTCAGTCCTGGAGATAGAAACCTCAGGGTTATTTTCAATTGAATAAGAAATAATTTCCGGCAAATTAGGTTCGGTACTTAGTTTCTGGCTTAAGGCATAAATAGCAATAAACTGCAGCAATATGAAGCCGGCTATTTTCATGAACCAAACATCTTCTTTATCGAAGGGATCAAAGCAGGTGTAGTTTTCATGTGTTCTTTAAAATTTGGCTTATTTTCAATGCTTCTTTTTTCCATCATAGGAATACTAATAAAAACAAAAAGAATTAGCATGGCTATCCAGCCAATAGCTGTCCATAAAGCATCTGAATTTGGGATTACGAAAACGAATACACCAACCCAGAGCAGTATTTCTCCAAAATAATTGGGATGTCTGCTCAGACGCCAAAGACCTTTGTTCATTATTTCACCTTTTTTAGCTGTCTTTTTAAAGCTTCTCATTTGTTCATCAGCAACCAGTTCGATTAGAGTTGCAATTAGGCAAATAGCCAATCCGAGGTAGTCATATATTGTAACTACACCACTCATTTTTGTTGCATAAAATGCAGGCAGGAGTCCTAAATAAACAATTAATGTTGGGAATAAATGAATTCCGGAAAAACTTACCAACCAATATAATTTTCCACTTTTTTTGGCAAGATCAGTATATCTCCAGTCCTGATGGGTGAGACCGGGCCACCCGCGCATCCAGTTTACTGTCAATCGAATTGCCCACGCAGAAACGCCAATTAATACAAACATTTGCCGGGTAAAATTTCCTTCAGGGTAAAGTGTAATCAGATAATAAACAATTAACGGTGGAATGACACTCCAATAAGGATCATACATACTACTGTTGCGTGTTATTACGCTAAAAAGAAAAATAATGGCAGTTGCTATTATATCAGCTATCAGGATATTTGTCCATATCGTATCAGAAGCAGATTGAAGGTAAATGTAGCCGGCATAACAAGCAATAAGATATGCTAAGAATACTAGCAGTAAAGATTGGAATTTGTTTATTTTCATATTAAATAGATATCTTATTAAAATCAATTAAAATTATCGAAAAGAAAAAATTTAAGATCCCCCCGGTATCCACATTAATAGGTTCGGGATTGGTAAACTTTTTCAAAGTTATTTCGAAGGGGAAAATACAAAATCCGTATTATTTAAAGACTATTCTCACCTTTTTAATTGTATTTATTACGATTCCATTCAGATGGTGGGAGAGAATCTATTTTCATCGAAAAGTAAAGAATTTTCGGTTTGAAAAGCCTCCTGTCTTCATATTGGGTCATTGGAGAAGTGGTACTACATTTTTGCATAATACCTTATGCAAGGATCCAGAAGCAGCTTTTGTCACCACGTATCAATCAGTTTTCCCAAACAACCTGGCCAGTAAATTGATTTTTAAAACTTTTCAGAAGGCATTTATGCCAGATAAAAGGCCGGCGGATAATGTTAAGCTTAGAATTAATAATCCTCAGGAAGATGAATTTGCATTGATCAATATGATTGACAATACATTCTATACATTGTTTTTCTTTCCAGAAGAATACGAAAGGTTTTTTAAAGAAGCTATTGAGTTCAATGTAACTAAAGAGCAGGATTTAAATTGGAATCAGAAGTATGATGAATTGATAAAAAAAGCAGTCATTAATACAGGAGGAAAGAGAGTAATTATTAAAAACCCTGCTAACACAGGTCGAATTCCTAAACTTTTGGAAATGTATCCAGACGCAAAGTTCATTTATATACACCGTAACCCTATAATAGTTTTTTTGTCTACCCGAAGGTTTTTTACAGAGTTATTTCCCACATTATGGTTTCATAAAGTAGATGACGGTTTTATTGAAAACATGATTATTGAGAATTACAAAAAATTGTTGGACAGGTACGAAGCTACAAAGTCTTTAATATCTGAAGAAAATTTGATGGAAATACGATTTGATGAATACGATAAAAATCCAGTTGAACTTACAGGTAAAATTTATCAACAACTATTCAAAGAGGACTTTAGTAGGGTAGAAGAGACAATCTCCCGTTATATTGACTCTTTACAATCCTATAAAAAAAGCAAAAACTTTATTGAAAAAAGTACGCTTGATTTAATTCTTAAGGAATTTGGTCCTTATATGAAATTGTATAATTATGATATTCCTGATAACCTAGAAGTTACCCAGAAATTAGACTTAGAATAATTTTTTGATAATAGTTGTTCTAAGGTTGTCATTATTCAATATATGTAGTAATGTTGAGTCTCAATATTTGAGAGGGTATTAAAGCCTTGACAAGCTGACAGAATTGTCGGAAGTCAGGGTTTTTTTTATGAATAAAGCAATGAAGCTCCAAATACACCTGCGCTGTCCCCCAGTTTAGGTTTGATTACCGGAGTATCAAATGTCGGATTAAAGGCATATTTTTCTATTTCCTTTACTCCTTCAGTATAAAGTACTTCCAGATTACTGACTCCTCCTCCCAATACAATCACATCCGGATCCAGAATATTAACAATATTAGCCATGCTTTTACCAAAATATTTAATCAATCTTTCTATAGTTTTTATAGCATTCGGATCAGACTTATCCAGGTATGAATCATTTATATCCCGGAGAGATTTTCTTTTTCCGGTTAGTGATTCATAATAATCTTCAAGACGGGGTCCGGATAAAATGGTTTCCACACAGCCAATATTACCACAGTAGCATTTACCCCCGGCTTCATCGATAAAAGAATGTCCCCATTCACCTGCATTTCCTTTATGGCCATTCAACAATTTGCTATCAAAGACGATTCCACCCCCAACACCAGTTCCCATAATGACACCAAAAACTGTTTCAGCAGATGGATATTGTTCAACTACCGAACCCATTTTTGCCTCAGCTAATGCAAAACAATTGGCGTCATTCACCATAGTGATTTCAAGATTTAGATGTTTTTCAAGATCATCTTTGAACGGCTTTCCATTGATAGTTTGCGAGTTACAGTTTTTAAGTAATCTCGTAACAGGATCAATAGAACCCGGAGTTCCCATCCCAATCTTTGTAGGTTTATTCCTAACTTCCTCAGAAAGTTGGTCAACTAGTAATTTGACCTGATTCAAAACATTTTCATATCCTTTATCTGCACCGGTTGGTACTCTTTTTCTTGCCAGAACATTGTATTTTTCATCCATTACGACACCTTCAACTTTGGTGCCACCTAAATCAAAACCCCAGATCATTTATAACATGGTTTATATATCATCAACAAGTTAAATATATGTTAAATATAATGATATGGTGAACAATTTGTTATTGCCATAGTTAGAAATTTTTAATTTACATAGAATTATAATTTGGGAATTAAGCTCGTAAAAAGGCGTATTCATACTTCTTCATACTATTAGCAAAGCCTCCATTTCGGGGGCTTTACTTATTTTAGCAAAATGATGAAGTATTTTTTGTTTATTACTGCCATTTCTTCTTTTATTCTTCTCTTTAGCAGTTGTGGAATTGTGGAAACTGAGCCAAAATTCACAAACTTTGATACATTATCTTACCAACTAATTCCCAAACCTCTTGAGTTAGATACCTTTCATTCGGTTTTTACTTTGACAAAGCTTCAAAGTATCTATTTTGAATCAGATTTTTCTGATGAATTCCAATCCAATGCCATCAATTATTTAGAGGTATTTACCAAAAAGAAATTAGTAAAATCGGAAAAACCAGATTATGCTTTGCAGTTTCGCAATGAGGACTCATTGAAAAATAATCCTGAATCATACAGTCTGAGTATTAAAGAAACCAGCATCAATATTTCAGCAGGATCTGAGGAAGGAGCTTTTCGTGGTTTACAAACACTTGTGCAGCTTATACTCCAACAACCGGTTCCTTTTTTACTGTCGATGGAAATTTATGATCAGCCTGTTTATCCCTATCGAGGGATGATGTTGGATGTTGCCCGGCATTTTTTTGAAGTTAAGGATGTAAAACGATTGATCGACCTGCTATCCTTATATAAAATCAACCACTTTCATCTACATCTGTCGGATGACCAGGGATGGAGGATAGAAATCAAAAAATGGCCCAAATTGACAGAAATAGGTGGTAGTTCTGAAGTTGGAGGGGGACCTGGAGGATATTATACCCAGGAAGATTATAAAGAAATCGTTTCTTATGCTGCCAAAAACTTTATTACAATAATACCCGAAATTGACATGCCCGGACATACCAATGCCGCCCTTGCGTCATATCCAAAACTCAACTGTGATGGAAATGCTACCGCATTGTATACAGGTACAAGGGTAGGATTTAGTTCGCTTTGTGTCGAAAAGGATATCACCTATCAATTTATTGAGGATGTGGTTTCTGAAATCGCTGAACTAACACCCGGGCCTTATTTCCATATTGGTGGAGATGAGTCTCACAGCACAGGGAAATCAGATTATATCTATTTTGTCAATAGGGTAAAAGAGATTGTCTATAGATATGACAAGAAGATGATGGGCTGGGATGAGATTGCCCAAAGTGATGTAGATAAAAAATCTGTGATTCATTTTTGGAGACATCCCAAATTTCTGAAAGCAGGTCTTTCCAAAGGATCAGAGGCAGTGGTTTCGTATGCACCTAAAGCCTATCTCGATATGAAGTATGATTCTACTACCCAACTTGGTCTTGATTGGGCAGGTACTATTGAAATTGACAGTGCTTATTTATGGAGCATTGAATCATATACGAGTGATACGATTCATCCAAATATTCTGGGAATTGAAGGCCCACTCTGGTCTGAAACTATTGATCAGATGGTGGATTTGGAATACCTCGCTTTCCCAAGAATTATCGCTTATTCGGAGATCGGCTGGACACCTGTTGAAATGAGAAATTGGGAAGATTTTTCTACACGCTTAAAAGGTCATTATGCTGTTTTGGACAGTCTGAATGTCAACTATTACAAAAGCCCGGTATTAGAATAATTATGTGGATAATTACTCATTCATTAACTGCTTAAATCTTATTTGGATTTATACCTTTGCAGCCCTGAAAAATTAGAGAATTATGAGCATCTGGTATTCCTGTAAGATAAAATATGCAAAAGAGAATGATGAAGGACTTTTAAAACAAGTCACAGAAGCTTTTTTATTGGATGCTGTAAGTTATACGGAAGCTGAGACTCGGATTTATGCTATTGCTGAAGAGATTATTTCCAGGGAATTTGTGATCACTATGATAACCAAAACTAATATTAGTGAGGTGATCAAAACTGTTGAGGAAGATAATTGGTACAAGTGTAAGGTGAGTTACTTTACGAATGACGAAGAAGGAGGCAAAGAAAAGAAGATCACACAATATTATATGGTTTGCGGTTCAAGTGTTGCCGAAGCATATGAGTCTATTCGTCAGTTTTACTCCAGCATGTTAGTTCCCTATGAAATCGAAGGCATTGCAAAAACAAATGTAGTAGAAGTTTATCCATTTGAAGGCACTGAAGAGAGTGTCCAGAAAGAGGAGGAAGAAGTTCAGTAAAGCAAATTCATTTAGTTATCTTCTTTTAAAAAGAAAATCACAAATAGAATAACAACTATAGGGACCAGTACCAATCCACTAAGGAAGTTTAGTAAAGAAGCCTAGTCTCCCGGCTTCGTGCCTCCGTGTGAAAGCAAGAGTAATTCTCCTAATGGACCCTTTGAGAATATAGTATTATAGGTTAAGTTCCATCCCAGATGCATTCCAAAAGGAAGCATAATTGATCTCGTTTTTGAGAAAGCCAAGGCCCAACCATATCCCATCAAACCTGTTCCAAGAAAAACGAAAAACATAGCCATTGGATTACCCAGTACTCCATATGAAAACCAATGATATATTCCGAATGCTATTGCAGAGATCAGCACACTTTTTTTGGAGCCAATTCGCTGGATCAGAATATACAATATTGCACCACGATAGATTAGCTCTTCGGTAAAGACTGATTTGACATCCCAATAGAATGATTTCAGGATGACACTAAAAGTGATGTTTTTATTGAGTATCCAGCTTGATGACCTTAAGAAGGATTCCAGATATTGAATTCCAATACAAAGAGCACTCAAAAATATAAATCCAATAAAAAACTGTTTGAGTCTTTACCCAATGGGCAAAAAACCTAAAGCCAGGATACTTTTCTTCTCGATAAAGTAGAGTAGGATCCAGGATATGAAAAGACCAACTATTATGCCTATCATTAATTGCTGAATATTATTTGACAGTTACTTTCTCCGTCTTTTGAGCACCACCTGATCAATAAGTTGTCTTCCATTCTCAAAAATCGCGTAATCATAGTTCTCAATAAAAAAATTCTTTCTGATAGCGAATTTTACAAATCCATTTCTTTCATAAAACCTTAAGGCATTTAAAGACCCGTCACCTGTTCCTACAAGTATGTCGTATCCCATGAAAACTTCTTCAACTTTTCCGAGGCACCAGCTCCCAACTCCCTTATCTCTGTACTTTCTTAAGACTGCAAGATTTTTTATTTCAATAGTTGTAGAATCAACCTTTTCAACAGCACATACACCAATAATTTCATCGTTTGATTTTAAAGTGAAAATGGTACAGCGATGAATATACCTATCGATTGCTCTGACAGATTCATCCGCTTCTAATAAAATGTCATATGGAATCGGGTCATTTTCAGGGTTTTTATGGAATACAAGTTTGGATAAAGTGAAATTCATGACTCTTTATTTATTCAAATTTTTAAAAATTTTCTTTGAATCAGAGTCTTACTATACTGAACTGCAAATTGTCTTTGTCAATTCAGTGTACTTATTCATTCTTGAGGAGATTTTTTCATGATTTTTATCCGTATCAACATGAATCTTGTCGCCGGTATCTAATTTCATATATAGTTTAAATACTTTTTTTCGGATATCGTATTGTATGCCAGCTCTGAACATTAATACCGTATCCTCGTTAACTTCATTTATGTAATATTTTTCAATAAACTTAAACTCCTTAGGTGTTCCAAACCTAAATCCCAATATCCAGGTATAGATGGTGTATGTCCTTTCTTTTACATTAATCTTCAATCCATAAAAGGAAGTAATTAATATCTATCCTAATCCAAAAGAGAGCAGGCATAATAAGATTTTCCAAACATTCAGTTGCTGTGTAAAAAGAGTAAGAAAACAGCCAAGGATAAGAATTACACCAAATATTTTGAAGTTATTGGTGATATATGATTCCTGTTTGATGTTGAGTTCGGTCATTAGTAAATTAATCCCTTTACATCAAATGAATGATTGTATAATGTGTCTTCTATCTGCTCGTATTTTAAAAATCACTTAAGAAACTTTAAGATAATGAAGAATGAAAGGTATCCTAAAAAGCCAAATAATACATGTCCTAGTAAAACTTTCATTTTTGGATTATTTGGGTAATCATACAGAGGTCCATAAAAAACAAAATATATAGGTAATAAAGTAGCTGATATTTTGAGCATTAAAAAGTAGTATTTATTATTCATTCCTCTGTCTTTAAAGTTCTAATATTCTTAACTATTCAATCCAAAAATCAGGAAACAGAATAGTACTAATCCAGTTATTATGAGTACTCCAATTAGGATTTTATTTCTTAAGCTATTGAAATTATATTTTTTTAGAGTGGAAGTATTGATTGTATTATCTTCGATTTCAACCAGACAACTTTCCAGCTGGCTAATTTGAAATCTATTTTGTCTTAATTGAGCATAAGAGCTAAATACATAGCTTAGTATTATTCCCGGCGATAAAACTATAATATCATCAATTTCGAAAGTCGGAATTTGTTTGTACTTGATATGCATGTAAAAAAGTGATCCACTGATGAATAATAAAGAACTCGAGAATGCACTCACCAGAATAGATTTGACATATATTTTTTTATAAAAATTAATTTGTGATTGAAGTAAATCCTTAAGGAGTTTATTTTTAAAACTTATCGTGTTGAGAGCTTTGTTAACTTTTATCTGCCAGATAACACCAATAATTGCAATTAAAATCAAAAGTGGTATTGTAATAACAGGGATTGATTGATTTTTGAGAAAAACCAGAAGTACAAGAAACGAAACGATTAATATAAGTTTAAAAATGATATCGAACCATATTGATCTTTTGTATTGAACTACAACTTTTGAGGTCGAATTCATAAAACTCTGTATTTCAGTATCAGTAAGTTTTACCTCTGAAAATGAATTTTCCGTTTTCCAGGCTAATTGATATTTTTTCAACTCTTCCATCAGCTTATCATTTTAATTATTTTTCCAAGCTTCTTTTTACTTCTTACCAATTTCACACCTACATTTTTTTCTGATATGCCTACGATTTCAGAAATTTCCTTATAAGATTTTTCTTCAATCCAAAGCAGAATAATTGCTTTTTCTACTTTATTCAATTTTGAAATTGCTTTGTATAGGATTCTAATATCTTCTGAATAATCGGTAGCATCTTCGTATATATATTCATCTCTCAATGGAGCCTTATTCTTTTCAAACAGAGCAGCCTTTTTATTAAGTGTGATCGCAGTATTTAGAGAAACCCGATACATTCAGGTGGAGAATTTTGCTTCACCTCGAAAGGTTGGATAAGACTTCCATAATTGTAAAATCATTTCCTGATACAAATCTTCTTTATCAGTAATACTATTTGAATAAACAAAACAGATCTTATGCAAAACCCCCTGATGAGCCTGGATTCTTTTTACAAATTCATTTTCTATTTCCCTTTGGGTTAGCACTTACAAGCAGGTCAAAAAATTATAATAACTCAACAATTATAAACAGAGATATAAAAATGAAAGTACCAAATAATAAAGATGCAATCATCATCTTAGTTTTCTTGATATCAATTTGTCCGTTCTCTCGCTGAAGTTTATTTTCAATACCTGAACCGGCAAAAGCAATAATTGGAATTGAAGCTGAAATGGCAGCCGGAATACTTCGGGATAAATAATACACTACAAGAGCACCAACAACTGAAACTAGTAAGCCAATTATCCAGCCTGCTCCTTTAAAGATTTTAGATTGATTGTGACTTAAATTTTCCATTTGAAATTTGATTTAAATTAACTGTTTACTGAGTTAGTATGTCAAATTTCAATTTAACTACACTTCTAAACACCTTTAAATTTTGATTCAAAGTCATTGTATACGTTATACAGATGCGCGTAACTAATTCTTTTAATCAAATAGCACTAAGATTATGGCCTTTTCACTAATTATAAATTAAGTTATAATTGACGATTTATGAATCGATAAGAAATTATTTACGTATAAGGAGGAGGTCATAAACTCAATAACATGCTAAAAAACTACCTATTGGTGGCAATCCGTCACCTTAAAAGGCAGCCTGGATATGCTGCACTCAATATTATTGGACTTACTGTCGGTATTGCGTCTGCTTTGTTGATATCACTCTACCTGCAATACGAACTAAGTTTTGATGAATATCATGAGAAAGCTGATAGAATCTATCGAATCTCTGCAGATATAAAAGAACCCGATAATGCTTTTCGCTGGGCAGTGACTCAGGCCCCAATGGGTAAGGTAATTACTGAAGAGTTTCAGGAAATTGAAAACTACGTTCGATTTTCGGGTGGTTTTGGAGGTGCTCCCCAGTTGAGATATAATGATCAGCTGTATTCAATGGAGAACTTTTTCTTTGTGGATTCTACAGTATTTAATGTTTTTACATTTGAATTCCTGCAGGGTAACCCGGAAACAGCCCTCGATGCTCCCAATAGCATAGTACTCTCAAAAACTGAGGCTGACAAAATATTTAAAGGAGAGGATTCTATGGGTAAAATGCTGGAATCCGATAATAACTCATACAAGGTAACAGGTGTGTACAGGGATATGCCCAATACTTCTCATATCATTGCCGGGTCTATGGCTAGTTCAAGTACCAATAATTTTCTATCGACGTCTACCAATTGGGGTGGTTTTAATCTATATACATATGTATTGCTGGATAAAAACGCTGATCCGGCCAAGGTTGAAAAAAGGCTGAATGATGAAATTATAACAAAATATGTAGCAACAATCTTTGATCAGTTTGATATTGAAATCAAATATGAAATGCTCAATATCAGGGATATTCATCTTTATTCAGATTTTCAGGGAGAGCCACAACCACTAGGTAATATTGAATATATCTATATCTTTTCCGCTGTTGCTGTCTTTCTGGTGTTGATTGCATGTATCAATTATATGAACCTTGCCACAGCAAGATCTATGCGAAGATCGCTCGAAGTTGGGATTCGAAAAGTAATGGGCGCAGTAAAGAGCTCTCTTATGCGGCAGTTCATTGTTGAATCTCTTTTGATTGCTCTACTTGCAATTGTTTTAAGTATAGCTGTTTTAGCAATAGTGATTCCATTGGTTAATAATCTGTTGGGTACTCAACTTGCATTTTTGGGTCTATTTACTTTAGAAATAAGCCTATCACTCCTAGCAATAATGTTATTGACTGGGATAGTAAGTAGTTCTTATCCGGCTTTTTATCTCTCTTCGTTTAGTCCTATTAAAGCAATAAGGGGAGGGAAGAATGCAAAAAATTCAGGTAATGTCTGGATAAGAAGAGTACTTGTTGGTATTCAGTTTGCTATCTCAATTTTTATGTTGATAGGTACTTTAGTGATTTATCAGCAAATGCAATATGTGAGAAATGCAGACCTCGGTTTTGATAAAGATCAGGTGGTTTATTTTTCATTAAATGATCGAATGAGTCAAAAATGGACTTCATTTAGAAATAAAATACTGGAAAATCCCAATATAAAACAAGCAGCAACTGCCTCGTCGATACCTGGGGGTGGATTCAGTAAAAACCTTATGAATGTAGAAACAAACGAGGGGGTAATGGAAAGCTACGGGATCGATTTTTACCAGGTAGATTACGATTACATGGAAGTTTTGAATATAGATTTTGAGGATGGGAGAAACATTTCAAGGGATTTTGTGACTGATACTGCTTCTGCAGTTATGGTTAATGAGGCAATGGTTACTCGCCTTGGCTGGGATGAACCAATCGGTAAAAGGTTTCAGTTTGGGCAGGACAGTACCCAGTTTTTTAAGGTAATAGGTGTTGTGAAAAATTTTCATCAACGATCGATGTATAATCCAATAGAAGCATTATTGTTTATACCCTCACTGAATAATGGAAATGCGCTGATAAAAATAGATGGCGATCTCAAACAAGGTATTGATCATATTGAGACAGCATTTTTGGAAATGTTCCCCAACCAGCCTTTCGAGTACGAACTCTTGGATCAAAATTTTTTAGAAGCCTACGAAGAAGATAAACTTAGAGGTAGTTTGTTTCTTGGGTTTGCGGTAATGATGATTTTTATTTCCGGACTTGGCTTGCTCGGACTTGCAAGTTTTACAGCTGAACAACGTACGAAGGAGATCAGTATTCGAAAAGTGTTGGGTGCGGATGTTAAAGGCCTGATAACTTTGTTGGTTAAAGATTTTGTTTGGTTAGTATTGATAGGAGCTGTTCCGGCATTTCTGGTTGGTTATAAACTGATGAATAACTGGCTCAATGAATTTGAATATCACATCAATATTGGATTCCTGGTTTTTGCGCTGGTATTATTGATCGTTTTATTTTTCGTGATAGCAACTACAGGCTGGCAGGCATATAAGGCTGCAACTGTAAACCCTGCAGAGAAACTTAAATATGAATAATTATTTACTTTTTATTGATCAATCGATTGATTCCAACACCTAGCAGCATTCCACCTATGATGAAGTAAATAGCATTATCTTCGAAGTAGGTGGATTCGCTTGATTGATTTAGAATCAAAAGAATAATTGCTACAATTATTATTCCCGCTGCCGGTAGAATCTTTTTATTCATTGATATAAGATAGTAATTCAATTTGATAAACATGCTATTCAAATTATCCACTTGTCAAATCAATTGATTATTTTTATAAGAAACTATTTTTTTAAGATGAGACTTTTATTTTCACTACTAATTGTATCATTATTTGCCCTGAATTCTTTTGCGCAGAATGAACCTAATTTCACAGTTACAATAGCCGACTCTTCTCAGGTGCTGTCGTATCCACTTGATGTGATCTCAATAATTGACGCCAAGTGTTATGGTTGTCACTCTCCGAAAGCCAGAGGTGAAAAATCTAAAAATGCCCTAATGTGGGTAGAGCTGCAGGATATGAAAGCCATGGATCTTGTGAGTAAATTGGATGAGATATCTGAAGTACTTGAAAAAGGAGAAATGCCGCCTAAAAAATTTCTTGAAAAATATCCGAAAATGGAACTCACTTCAGCAGAGACTGAGAAGCTTATGATGTGGGCAAGGAATGTGTCAACTAAACTTATGGGGGAATGAAGAAGTATCTGATTTACCTGGGATTAGCTGGGATAGTGATTATTTTTTTGGTTCTGCAAGTTGTGGGAAATGAAAAACCTAGTGTATCGATGGATAACCGGAATGATATTTTTAAAGTAGAAATAGTCGATAGCAAGGTTGCTACACTTGTGAAAAATGCTTGTTATGATTGTCATTCTTTTGAAACCAAATTTCCTTGGTATTCTACTGTAGCCCCTGTTTCATGGTTTATTTATGATCATATTGAACATGGCAGGGAAGAGCTTAATTTTTCAGAATGGGGAGAAATGGAAAAAAAGAGGAAAATTAGAAAGTTGAAAGAAATGGCTGAGGAAATAGAAAAGAAAAAAATGCCGCTGGATGATTATGTAAAACTTCACCCGGAAGCTGATCTTTCTGAGGAGCAAAAACAATTAATTATTGACTGGACGCAAGAGCTTGCTTTAAAGGTTTTTAGTGAGTAGGAAAGAGAGTTGATGGTTAATAGTTCATGGATAATGGTTGTCTTATCCTAATTTTAGTTGGCTGTAATTTTTTAAAATTCTGTTTTGAGAACTTGTCTTTTTGCAAGCGGTGATAAGACTTCAAATACCGAAAATCAAGAAACCGAAAACTATTACTTACCCATGCTGATCAATTAAGATTGGATTACCATCAGGGTCAACCATCACAAAACTTCCCGGTCCCGAATCACCATCCAACTGTTCTTGTTCAGTCGGGATTCCATGATTTGAGATTTCTTTATGAATATTTCGAACATCATCAAAAGAATCCAGATTTTGCGCGTTATGATCCCATCCCGGATTGAAAGTCAATATATTTTTATCAAACATACCCTGAAATAATCCGATGAGGGTTTCTCCATTTTTCATAATCAGGTAATTATGTTCCATGTTTCCACCAAATTGTGTAAAACCCAGTTTTTCATAGAATTCCTTTGATACCTGAAGATCTTTTACAGCTAAACTGATTGAAAATACTCCTAATTTCATAAGCGGTGTTTTTTAATAAAGATAATGGAATTAGTAAATAGAAAATAGTAAATAGGAAATAGTAAATAGTAAATAGGAAATAGGAAATAGAAAATAGGAAATAGAAAATAGAAAACGAGATTCAATTGAATAGCGGTTTCACAGAGTTAAAACTTGTGATTCTTTGATGAAAACTGCTTTAAATTCTTTACCTGTATTTAATATTTCTGAGAGTAATCAAGATGAAAGATTTGTTCTTTTTCTCATCTTAAAATTGCTAATTGGAACTCCATCGATTTCCAAATGGTTTTCCTTAACAACTTCAAATCCCTTTCTTTCAAAAAATGGTCTGGCGGTCTTACTTACATCCGAGCTTACTTCTGTGTTTCCCGCTCTGGTTATCAAATGATCCAATAAAACAGACGCTATACCCTTTCCCTGAAAATCCTTATGGACATACATCACATCAATTTAGTTATCATTTTCCAGTGATGCTATTCCAACAATAGTTCCA
>CAYTFO010000010.1:24274-38124 GCA_964437135.1 uncultured Roseivirgaceae bacterium
AGCAACAATGAAATACTGATCGCTGAGTCTTTTTTCCCATTTTAGGGGATTTCTTTCAAATGATGCACTCCAAACTTTCAATTGTTTAGCGGAGTAATCATTCTCACAAACTGCATTGATAGTCTCTTCAAACAGCAATCTAATTTGTGGTAAATCATCTAAAACCGCTTCTCGAAGAGATATATCATGACTCATAGGTCACCTTTTATTTTTGATATGGTAATTCCAGGTTTTCCATTTTCAATCCTGGAAAAACCTAAAGCTTCTTTTATTAAAGCTTCTACATGAGAATTATTAAAACTAGCCTCGTTTTCTATTCTGATATGGCGAATATATTTACCAGCTCCTTTCAATAAATTAGCCGGATCATTAAGTTTCGAACCAAAATTAAATCCAAGATTAATATGTTTTTTATAAACTGGGATATGGCAATATGCATCCTCAAGTTTATCGGAAAATGAATAAACCGAGGTTAATGCCTGTGACTTGTAAAGTATTTCGAAGCAATTTGGATTGAATGATAAAAGATAGGATCTCAAATTTATATATAGTTCCACTAATTCAATTGGTTTTTGTTCCAGGAAGAACAAAAACTGCGAATTCAACTCTCTCATTTATATAAAATTACCTATCAGAAATTAAACTTCTATTTCATAAAGTAATATAATTGACTTAATCCCTTATCTCTTCTTTACCATCAGAATATATTGCAAATCTCCCTTTCTTTGGATCATGCACCTGATCATATTTGGGCCATGGCCATCCACCAAACTCAGTTCGTTGATATTCCTCAAAAGCTGATTTTAGTTCAGCAGGGTAGTTCATAACAAAAGGACCATGATGAGCGACCGGTTCATTTAGAGGTTTGCCTTGTAGATAAAGAAAATGACTTTCCACATCTCCATTTTCAACCGCAACTTGAGAAGTACTATCGAGCTGAACTGAGTGATTTGATTCTACTGTTTGGCCATCAATATTTATACTGTTGCCTCTGTAGTAAAATAGTTTACGATTAGTTCCCTGTGATGCTCCGGGTATATGAAATACGGATCCAGGTTCCGCTCTTATAATCCAAATAGCTACCTCATTTTTATCATCACTCGCCCATGAATCAGGTGGAGGAGTAAGCGGCGATTGTTCACCAATATTTCCTGCAATTATTTTGAAAGTAGTATTTCCTTTAATTGATTTCTCAGTAAAAACAGGGATATCCTCGTTCCACAACATCAAATAATAAGGGTCAACTTTTTTGCTTTTAGCCGGAAGGTTCAACCAAATCTGAAATAGCAAAAATGGGTTTTCCTTTTCTTCATTTAAAAGTGGAAACATCTCAGAATGCTGAACACCTTTTCCAGCAGTCATCCACTGAACATCTCCATTTCCAAATCTGCCTGCGGATTTTAAAGAATCAGCATGATCCACCAATCCCTTCTCCACAATTGTTACAGTTTCAAAGCCAAGATGAGGATGTGCCGGAAAACCCGGAACTTCTGTCCCGTGATACATACTCCAGCCATCTTTTCCTCCAAAATCCTGTCCAATCATTCTACCGGATAAAGATGCATTCGGCCCTAGTTTTCCATTTCCTTTAGGATATTGATCGTTGTGAAAAGCACAAAAAAGAAATGGATCACTGGTTTGCCAGGGTGCCTGAAGTGGTGCTATTTGTTGAATCGAAGACGGCATATACTTATTATTTTAAATTATATGTACATACAACAATTATGCTGTGTTTTGGTTTAGAGAAAATAAAAAACCCCTGACATATTGACATTTTCGTCAAAAGTCAGGGGCAAGAGTTAATGTGCCAGCTATGGGTCAGATCTTGAATGGAACTCTTACCATAGTATCGTCCCATCCCATGATCATATGGGCAGTATTATCATCAATTTTTTCAAAATAAATACTGAATGCTTCTACAACATCAGCTGTTTTTTCCGTTGGAACTGAGATTTTAGCAATTGTACTTTTTGTAGGGTCAAAAGAGTATTGTCCCCAGGTATCAAGGTCTGTGCTTACATGAATTTCCCAGTTTGCTTCATTGACCAATGCATACATAGTGTATCTTCCGGGCTCAAGCTTTGTGCCTCCAAGTGAAACGGGCTGCATAACTAGAAGCTCAGTAGCTTCATTAGCGCCTAATCTCCATACTTCTCCGTATTTTACCAGTTCAGGAAAAATATCCCTTCCTTTTTTAAGAGGTCTGGAGTAAGTAACTCTCATAATAGGTTCACCAGCTTTTTTTTCTGCCTCAGTCTTAGCGAAATTTCTGAATGCCGCTCTGTCTGGATAATAAGACATATCCATGATACTTTCATCCAGTTTTTTGAATTTTTGTGCATTAGAATCTAGACTTATCAATGCGAGGAATAATACAGCAAATATTGTTTTAACTTTTTTCATGTGTTATTGGTATTTAATTAATTACAATTTACATAATTCAAATAAGATATAAATTGTTATGGCATTTTAATGATAAAATGCAATTGTAATAAGATGATAATATTGAGCTAAATGGTTTTAGATAAAAAGAAGATCTTTTCATTCTATTCTCCAATCTTCGAGAAACATGGATTCCAGGCGGTACCTGAACTATGGCAATACAGAAAGGAAACATCAAATGGTTTTAAGGCATTCATAATTTCCATTTCAGAATATGAAGAAGACTGTTTGGTTGAATTACATTTAGGAATCAGGATGGACTCGGTCGAAAATTTTGTTTATCGCTATGTGCAGGCGCTACCTGAATTTGGACCTAATATGATGACATTAGTTACTTCTATGGCAAGAATCCAGGGTTTAGTTTTCAAAAGATATTCCATAAACTCTTCTGAAAGTCTTCAGGAATCTTATGATCAGATCGCCTTTTTTGTAAATGATGTGGGGCTTTTAAAGCTGGATGAATGGGAAAATCTGAAAAGCCTGAATAAGGTTTATAATAATGATCCTTATGACCTTTCACTAATTTACAATTCTTTTAATAAAGCGATTCGTGGTCTCTCATTGGCAAAGTTTTCAGGGAATCCAAACTATCAGGAACTGAAAGACAAATATCGATATATGCTGGAGTATAAAAAGTATCCACCTGAATCAATGCAATTTTTTGATAAACTGGTATCCTTTCTCGACAACTATAGCCCCAATTAGCAATGCAAATAAATCTGATGCAAAGAGCGATTGATGAAGCTGAAAAGCATAAAACGCCATTCGGTGCTGTTCTTTTTAACGGAGAAAGAATAATAGCTGCTGCAAATACCTCCAGAAAAGAGGGTAAAATCCATCATGCAGAAATGAATTTATTTCTGAAAATGGATAATGCTTTTAAGCTGGAAAATAAGCCTCTTGAATTATTTACCACATGCGAGCCCTGTCCTATGTGCATGGGTGCCGCTATTTGGTCAGGTGTTGACTTTATTTATTATGGAGTATCTATTTCAAAAGCAGCGGAATATTTAAGTCAGATTCACATTTCTTCTGAAGATATAGCTAAAAAATCATTTAGGGATGTTAAAGTTGTAGGGGTTAAAATGCTGGAAGAATGCATTTCTCTTTTTGAAAAGTTCAATTAAAAAAGCGTAGGATCACTACGCTTTTTTTAAATAATGTCAAGTATATCTTTGATATTGATTACTTAAAAGATAAAACCAAAGCTTAGATTCTGCAGATTAGCATTATCACCATTTTCATCAATAGGCCCTCTGCCTGAAGAGAAAACAGGGTTTAGGTCGTAGTTGGCAAAGAAGTCAACACCTTTCCAACCAAATTGTGCTCTTACACCATATCTCAGGTTTTCAACGTACAGATTTCCACTTCCTTTATCTTTTTGTTTTTTGCCATTTTCCCTGTAAACAAACTTTGTACTGCTGCCCACTCTATATCCTACATAACCACCTACTCCAAATCTGATACCTTCCTTTCTGTAGTTTTTGATTTTCACGCCACCTCTTTCATAACTTTTCACTCTTCTTTGTCCTTTTGCGAAATCAAACATTGGCACTAAATTAAAATTGACATATGAGGCTGTTAGTTTTGATTTTATAGGATCAAGTGCAGGATCAGCAGGTGTAAATTCAATATTATCATCCCCTTTACTTATTATAGTTCCATTGTTCTGCATTTTGTGATCAAACCAGGTGAAGCCAAAGCCCCAGTCTAAAAATAATGGTCCTGCAACCTGGGTTCTGTTGATGAAATTTAATCCCCAGTACCAGCTTCCCCATGAACGAACAGAATAGGGTTCGTCATTTCTGTTAGGGTACTTTCCATCTTCGAGCCAGTTACTCATTCCAAATTCGAAATTGAAGAAGTTCTGCGTTCTTTTTCTGGGTTTTTCTATGTAGGTATATTTTTTAAACTCTGAATCGTCATCCCATCTGTCTTCAAAATCGTCCCAGTCGTCAACAGCATTCTCGTCAACCAGGATTTCCAGTCCTCTGATTCTGATTCTTACGACATCATCTTCGTCAATGTAAGCTACGGTAGTATCATTTTTATACACATTTCCATCCTTGTCTTCAAGTTCGATGTACTCGACGTTACTTCCCTTTAGTTCTTTGTTTAGGTTTCGAATCATCTTATTGATATCGTAATTTTCGATATCCCGGAGATCGGCTTTATTTTTTGTATAAATAATGATTTTTGAATCGTTGTCAAGCTCAATCACAACGGTGTCCATTGGGTTGGCTGTTGCAAATCCTGCACACAGTAATCCTGTAAATAGTAAAGTAAAAATTGATTTCATGTCCTTTTATTTTGTGTTGTTGAAATTAGTCCAAACTTATTTTTTCAGAAATGAATTGGTCTTTTGCATTTCTTATGTCGGCAAGTATATCCACAGGGGAATTGGCTCTTGCATAGTTTATGATCTTTTTAAGCTTTTTGTCTTCTGCATTTTTATCATTTTCTGCGATGTACTTGATTTTCACTGTTGGTGATTTAATTGTAAATGGCTCAATCTGATCATTAAGTGAGATGTTTTGAAAATCAATAGGTAGTGTTCTTATTGACTCTAACTCAAAAGTCTCTGACTTTGCAATTACATCCTCCCTGATTTCTGATGGCTTTAAGATCGCTGGTTGTGAGTTTTCCTTTTCTGCACTTCTCTGACCAGAAACCGTGGCAATTTGTTGTTGAGAGGAAGTGATAGCTATACCGTTTTTCTTTCCGTCTTTCAAATTCCACTTGAAGTTAAACTGCTCCTGCGTCGGTTTATCAACAATTATGGAAGCATAGCTGTCCGAATTGCTGTCATAAAACGATGGGATAACCACAATAGCTGAAATCGAAATCAGTAAAATGATTAATGCAGCATATTTCAGATAGTTTTTATTATTTTTTTTATGAGTCAATCTTTCGTTTAGCAATTCCCAGGCTTCCGAAGAAGGGGTCATTTCATGGTTTGAAAGCTTCTCATTAAATAATCTGTCTAGTTTATGAGTTGACATGTTGATTATTTTTTAAATCTCTTTGTTCTATTTCTATAAGCTTGTTTTGAAGAATCTTTCGAGCTCTACTGAGTTGAGATTTAGATGTATTTTCACTTATTCCCAACATTTCTCCAATTTCAGCATGATTATATCCTTCAATAGCATATAAATTAAATACTGTTCTGTATCCTACTGGTAACTCCTGAATGAGGTTCATCAAATCCTGAGATTCCAATAGGTTTTCCAGTTTCTGGTAATCAGGTTCATATTCTGCAACCTGCAAATCGACCTCAATAGACATATTTCTATTCTTCCTGAGGTACATCAAACATTCATTGACCATAATTCGTCGGATCCAGCCTTCAAGACTTCCTTCGCTTTTAAAAGAAGATATCTTTTCAAAGACTTTCACCATGCCACCGATCATAATATGCTCAGCTTCTTCACGGTCATGGATATATCGACTACAAACTGCCAGCATTTTGGGTCCCACTTTTTCGTAAAGTGCTTTTTGAGCAGCTGGTTTATTTTTCCTGCAACCCGAAAGCAAGTCTTTTTCGTTAGGTGTCTTTTCTATGATCAGCATTTTTTTTATAGCCTTCATTCTCTAGATGCTGGTGGTTGCAAAATGGTTGCGTGCTTTTTTAAAATATTATTGAAAATACTTAAACCATTGCAAAGTCAAAATTCGTTAACTTTAATAAATATGTAAAACAATGGTTTATGATTGAGGAAGTTTACACAAATGATTGGGTAGTGGTGACAATAGACGACGAAATTCCGGTCCTGATCCATAAATGGATTCAATCAGCACCAAGTGAAGTGTTCCGCGAACAACTAACAGAATTACAAAAATTATATATTTCAAAAAAGAAAGCATATCCAAATCTTATGTGGCTTGCAGATACCAAAAATCTGGGCGAAAGATCTGAAGAAGATGAGAAATGGCTGCAGGAAGTTTGGGAAAAGCTTTTATTTGAAGAAGCTGGTGTCAAAGTGCATGCTGTAGTTCTGGCAGATGATATATATGCAGATTATTCTATGGAACAATTTAAAATCGCTGCGCATAAAAGATATGATGAACTTGGAGTCAGGTTAGGAGTCTTTATGAATCAGCAAAGTGCTTACAACTGGCTTAAACAATATCAATAAATTTTCCCAAATTGGGAATTGCATTCCCGTTTTAGTAATTTTATTAAATGTCATTCGTTGAAAACTTAGTTTTTGCTTCGCTGGCATAGATATTGAACAATTATTGGTTTGGATTTTAGATCCAGCCTCACACCATGAAGAACAAACTTCCAATACTACTTAATGTTCTGTTAGTGTTGCTCTCAGTAGTCACTATATACTATGGTGTGTTTATGATGAGTAGTTTGAAAGGTTCGATTTCGACCCTTGAAAAAACTTCTTCAGATCAGGATTTCCTGATTTTAAAGGATCTCAACCTTTCTGTAATTTCTCTTGAAGAAGATGCAAACAAACTAAAATATTCAGGGGATACTAGTTACCTGATCGATCTTCAAAAATCAGACACCCTTATTTCTAAGCTGATTGATTCTTTAAAAAATTTAAATGAAGGAGATCGCATACTCGCTATTACTCTTGATTCATTACAATCTGTATATAATGAATACCGGGTAGTATTATTGGAGTATGCAAGAATTGAAAATACCGGATTTGATCCTGATTTGAGTTCTATTCAGGCTTTGATCAATAAATCTCAGCGAAAAGATTTTGACTTTACCATTACAGACTCCATCAAAGTTGAATATGAGATAGAGTCGGAGGAACAAAAAAAAGGTCTTTTTAAAAGAATTTTTGGTAAAAAGAAGAAAGAGGAGGATAATGCTGTAGCAGAAATAACAATAAAAGACTCGATAAGAATAGATTCAATTACTTACACTGTATCCAGTGATAGTCTGATCAATAAGGAAGAAGTACTGGAGAGCCTTGAAGATATGATGAGTAATCTTGAGTATCAGTTTACTCAAAAATCACAACAAAATTTAAGTACAGAATCAAGATTAATCAGTGAGATTTCACAATTGAAGATTATTATTTCTGAGTATCTGGCTTTTATTGAATCAAGGGAAATAAAGAAAGCTGAAATAGAGAAGGCAAAGACCCGTGAACAGTTGACTCAAACGCAATACCAGGTGTCTCAATTTTCATTTATTCTGGGTGCATTCATTTTTTTGGTATTTCTGGGGTTGTTGATTTTTTTAAATCAAAATAGAAGATTTCAGAAATTACTGATGCTGGCAAGGGAAAGAGCAGAGGAGTATGCCAGAACAAAACAAATGTTTATGGCTAATATGAGCCATGAGATCAGAACCCCTATGAATGCAATAATTGGATTCACAGAGCAACTGAGTAAATCAGAATTGACAGAGGAACAAAAAGAGAAAGTCAAAATCATACATCAATCGTCGGATCACCTGCTTCATTTGCTCAATAGTATTCTTGATATCTCTAAGTTTCAATCCAATACTATAACTCTCGACACCAGGCCTGTGAATATATTGGAGCTTTCGAGGGATTGTGTCAAACTGATGGAAATAAAATCCCGGGAAAAAGGAATTGAATTGAAGTTCATTGAGTCCGGAATAGAAGATGAAATGCTGATGGGGGATCCTTACAGAATAAGACAGGTTATCCTCAATCTTCTCTCCAACGCAATAAAATTTACATCAAAGGGACAGGTTTCTTTGACGATTTCAGTTGAAAAAATCAAAAAAGATCTCTCCAAGCTTTCAATTAAAGTAAAGGACACTGGCATTGGAATTCCGGTCAATAAAAGACAATTAATTTTTAAGGAATTTGAACAGCTGAACACTTCTCAGAAGTTTTCCGGAACAGGTCTTGGATTATCAATAGTGAAATATATAGTAGACCTCTATGGCGGTCACATTAAAGTCGAGAGTGTAGAAGGAAAAGGCGCAACATTCAAAATAAATCTTCCACTTAAAGTTGCATCAGAAAAAGATCTCGAAATCAACTCTGTTAAAGAAAAGGAGCAATTCATTCCCGAAAACCTCAGAATATTGGTTGCTGATGATGAAGCTTATAATCGTAAGCTTTTAGCTGAGATTCTTTATGGCCATCAATATAAAATAGATTTTGCGGAAGATGGAAAGCAGGCACTTGATATGCTTTGTAAAAATGTATATGACATTGCTTTTCTGGATATAAAAATGCCAAAGTTAAAAGGTGATCAGGTAGTGAAAGCATATAGGGAAATAACAGAGAATAACTATCATACCCAATTTATTGCGGTTTCTGCAACTACCAATGATGAGTATCTACAGTCTAAAGAGTTTGACGCTTATGTCAGGAAGCCCATTAGGGAAAAAGATATTTTGAATTTGCTTGGGGGAGATGCTTTTGCAGTTGAAGAAAACAATATTCATGAAAATGAAAATGGATCGGTAATTTCTCTTCAATCATTAATGGAGATAGGGGATGAAGAATTTGTGAGAGAAATGATTGAAACATATGTAGAGAGTACAGACAGGCAATTGGATAATATTGAAGAATTGCTTGCAGGTGATGATTATTTACAAATAGCAGAACAAATCCATAAGATAAAAGGACCATCAAGACACCTTGAAGCGATTTCATTTATCAGGGTACTGGAGAAACTGGAGGAAAAGTCGAAACTAAATAAGAATATAGGGAAAGAAGAATTCGCTGAATTGAGAGAAGAATTCGATAGCATAAAAAAACAGGTTGAAATTAAATTGAATGTGCATGAATAACATACCCTTTCACGTATGTGTGGTTGAGGATGATAATTGGTACCAGAAATTATTAAAACATACCATCGAATTGAATCCAGATAACTCAGTCAGGATATTTGATAATGGGACAGATTTTATCAATAATATAGATAAAGAATCACCGGATTTGGTCACAGTCGATTACAGATTGCCCGATATGTCGGGGGAAGACCTTATTAAACAAATAAAAGAGAAAAAGCCGGATACTCATATAGTCGTGATAAGTGAACAAAATGATATTGAAACAGCGGTAAATCTTCTAAAAATTGGGGCTTATGATTACTTCACAAAGACAAAGGACATCAGAGAAAGAATTCACAACCTGATCAATAATTTGAGAAATAACCTTGGGTTGCGTAATAAGATCAATGAATTAAAAGAAGAAGTTCAGAAAAAGTATGACTTTGAAAAATCGGTTATTGGCAGCGGCGATGCGATGAAAAAAGTTTTTAGCCTGATGCAAAAAGCCAGTACAAATAATATTACGGTTATGATTTCCGGAGAGACGGGTACAGGTAAAGAAGTGGTAGCAAAAGCGATTCACTACAACAGTATTTTTAAAGATGGTCCTTTTGTTCCGATTAATATGTCTGCCTTACCTGATAACCTGATTGAGAGTGAGTTATTTGGTTATGAAAAAGGAGCCTTTACAGGCGCTAATCAAAGCAAACCCGGGAAATTTGAAATGGCTGATGGTGGGACATTATTTTTGGACGAGATCGCAGAACTAGATATTCATCTCCAGGCAAAACTATTGCGAGTTCTACAGGAAAGGGAGGTCGTAAGACTAGGTAGTAATAAAGCAGTTCCTTTTAAATGCAGAATTATAACAGCAACACATAGAAATCTTCAGGAGGAGATGAAAAAGGGAAATTTTAGAGAGGATTTGTATTACCGGCTTTTCGGGTTAACTATCGATTTACCTGCACTACGTAGGAGAGGTCAGGATATCGTGATATTATCGGAGCATTTTATTGAGGATTTCTCAAAAGAAAATAACCAGGGTGTTAAAAAATTAACCAGGGAAGCAAAAACCAAGCTTTTAAGTTATTCATACCCCGGGAATGTACGGGAATTAAAGTCTATCATAGATCTGGCAATGGTAATGTCAGAAGGTGATTCAATCCTGGCAAACGATATCTCATTTGCTCAAAAAGATCTCGTTGCGGATTCTTTTCATGAAGAGATGACACTAAAAGAATATCAGGAAAGAATCATATTCAATTTTCTCAAAGAATATGATAATGATGTAATGAAAGTTGCTGAACGTCTGGATATAGGAAAATCCACGATTTACAGGTTATTGCAGGCAGAAAAGAGCCAGAATTAGAAGATTTTTCCCATTTTGGGAAAAATCATACACTTCCAATATCCATAAGTATCAGAAAATCAGTGTTTTATAAATAACAGCACTCATTGGCACAGGATTTGGCATTAATGATGTCAAATAGGTTGGTGATGAAGAAGCGGAACAGCTATGTAGCACTGATTTCCCAAATCAAGCATAGATGCTCAGGAGAAAAACTTATTGACCGAATTTGTTTCTGGTGTTAGATGCAGGTGTAATGTTAGGTTTTCTCCTCCGCTTTTTCTTTTTTCAGCTTAAGGATAAACGCTATGGAAAATAGAACTCACATAATATTTTTTATTCTAATCATTGCTTTGGGGGTGTCTTCCTGTGATTTGAAGAACGAAAGGAAGCAGTTGAGAATCAAGACCGCTCTACTTGAGCAGGAATTGAATGAAAGGGATTCTGCATTCAATCAGATCTTAACGGTTATGGATCTTGCAGAATCTAAAATAAATGAAATCAAAGAGCGGGAAAACATAGTCACGCTGGAGTCAGAAGGTGAGATTAATCCAAATCAGGAGAGTAGGATAATTGAAGATATTTCCTTAATAGATCAGTTGCTGAATGATACACAGGCACAGCTAAACAATCTATCAGGAAGCCTGAAGGAGTCCAATATTGAATTGAATGCATTTAAGCGAAGAGTTGCAAGACTAAATGATCAATTGAAAGAGAGAGAAAACTCAATTGAGGAACTAAAGAAAACACTGGTCGAGAAAAACCTTGAGATCAAGGACTTAAATCAACAGGTCACTACCCTTTCAGAAGATGTCGAGATGCAGGCAGAATTGATCGCTCTTCAGGAACAGACTATTAGTTCAAAAGTAAAAGAACTCAACAATGCTTTTTTCATTGTAGATGATGAAAAAGCACTTTTAGAAAAAGGATTGATATCCAAAGAGGGTGGATTGTTAGGAATGGGAAGAGTAAAAGGATTGGAGCCTGATATAGATACTAAAAAATTGCAAATGATAGATATTTCTAAAGTTTCGCAAATTGACATCAATGCAAAGAAGTTTGAAATAATTACCGAGCACCCTTCAGAATCCTATGTAATTGTAGAGGATGATGACCAGGTGTCTCATATTAAGATAAAAGACAGCGGAGAGTTCTGGAAGATATCAAAGTTTTTGGTGATCTCCCGCAAAGGATAAACTATGCGTAACCAGTGTTGGAAGGAAGTAGGTGGTGCTACTTCTATAAGCCCTGAGGTGTAATACTTCAGGGCTTTGCTTTTTATAAGAATTAAGCACGCGTTAAAAAAGTGCACAATACAATGAAATAAGCACGCGTTGAAAACGCGCGCTAGAGTTTGTAATAACGAGTGCCTTCCATTTATTCCTTCCCACCAAACATTTGAAGTTCGTTCAGGACTATTTCAGTGATATACCTCTTCTCACCATCTTTTTCATAGGACCTGTTGATCAACTTACCTTCAATCGCAACTTCTTTTCCTTTTTTAAGGTAATTTTCAACTACATCTACTTTTTTACCCCATACTACAATGTTATGCCATTGGGTATCCTCAACTTTTTCACCATTAGCATTTGTGTATTTCTCACTTGTTGCAATTCTGAATGATGCCATTTTTTTTCCACTGGAAAATGTTTTGATAGTCGGGTCTGTGCCCAGGTTTCCAATAAGTTGTACACTGTTCTTAAGTGTGTTCATAGTTTTAATTATTTAATTTAAAAATACCGGCGAGCGGCTGTCGTATATCGACATTGCAAACATGAACACATATAGCTCCATTATTCGTAAATTAAATGCATACAAGCGTTTATAAATGTTTATATACGAATATTTAGTTGAAAATCAATTACTTATAAATTTGCTCCGGAAAATTATTACACAAATAATGGTTTTGTTATAATAATTATACTAAAATTGAAACAGAATCAGTTATATGAAAAATGAATACCGCTATTATAACTTCTAAAAAATGCAAAGAATGCGATGCAGATCTTTTCGGCAGATCAGACAAGAAATTTTGCAATGATGGTTGCCGGACAAACTATTATAATCGTCAACATTCACAAGAGAATAATTTGATCAGGAGAATCAACTCCTCTTTAAGAAAGAACAGAAAAGTATTACTTAGACTCTCAAATGGTGACTCCCGTAAGCTATATCGTTCACTACTTCTTTCTGAAGGGTTTGATTTCAGATACTTTACCAGCACTTTTAAAACCAACAATGGTGATCTCTATAAATTTTGCTATGATTTTGGTTATCTCGAATTAGATCAGGATTTTATACTCGTTGTCAAAAACACCACATTAATCTATTAATCCATTTCTAAGATTATTAGTACACCGGTCTTTTTTATAGTGAAATATTCCGTACTTTTATAATGCAATTGAAACATGGAAATGCTGGAAACCACCGACTTACAATTTATCAATAAACTTATTAAGGGAGCATTTGCCTTGTCCAATGTATCTGTTGGCAAGATGATCAACCATCCTGTCAGGTTAAAGTCCTTTGATCTGGATGTTACAAAGGAAGTAAATATAGAAGTAGAAGGTTCAGAAGAAAGACCGATGATGATCGCTCGTACCAATATGTTTTGGGATAAAAAATGTATGAGTTTTGTGATTATATCAGCGGAAGAACTTGAAAAACTTTATGCTGCCTGTATATCTCCTGATGTAGCAGCTGATACTTCTTCAGATGCCATGATAATGAAGAATGGTTTTTTATCAGAGGTTATAAATATTCTTACTTCTTCTTTTATCACTGAATTATCTGATTCTCTGGACCTCGAGATTTATGGGAATATTCCTGATTTTATAGAAACTCAGCTGGGCAACATCAATCGGGAGATTTCTGAAGCAGTGGTAGATATTTCAGAAAAGGTTCTTATAAATGCTGTTCTTGGAGTTCCATCTTTGAAAATAGAATTTGAAACAATCTGGGTATTTGAGGACTCATTTTTGGAAGATATTCAAAGGGCTGCTACTCTTTCCTGATTTTCTTGTAATGTGAAAAGCTTCATTGGCTTTTCTTTTCCTCTTAACTCAACTGAACTAATCTCTGAAGCACTCAGATTATCAGGTAAATTGATGTGATGCATAAATTCCTGAGAAACCAGGATATCCACTCCATAACTATTGCATAAGTTTTGAATCCTTGAAGTTGTGTTGAGAACATCCCCTGTAAACAGCACTTCTTTTTGAATGACTCCTACCTTACCACTCATGACCTCACCCAAATGAATGCCTGCTTTGAATTCCGGTACAAATCCAAAATCACGATGCATTGAGAAACTCCCTGCTCCTGGGTATTTAC
>CAYTFO010000011.1:0-3952 GCA_964437135.1 uncultured Roseivirgaceae bacterium
GTAGATCCGGCAAAGCCTGTTATAATCTTTCCATCTGAAAGCTTCCTGATTTTTCTTACATGACTCTTTGCAACAGTATTTCCCATAGTTGCTTGTCCATCAGCACCAATTGCTATTTTATTATTGTGTTTTACTGCCAGGACTGTGGTAGCGTGTATTTTCATGATATTCAATTTTAAAAAAAAGTCCCGTTTTCTTAACGGGACTTATACGATTACAGTTCTGAAATTATAACAATATTCTAACAGGATCTTCTAAAAGCTCTTTTAGTGTTTTAAGGAAGGCAGCAGCTTTTGCACCATCCACCGCTCTATGATCACTGGACAGGGTTACTTTCATAACATTTCCTGGTTTCATTTCACCATTTTTCACAATAACGGTTTCTTTTATACCACCAACTGCCAGAATACATGCATCAGGTGGATTGATAATAGCAGTAAATTCCTCTACACCAAACATTCCAAGGTTTGAGATTGTAAATGTATTTCCAGAAAATTCTTCTGGCTTTAACGTTTTATCCTTTGCTTTTTGACCCAATTCCTTGATCTCTGCAGATATGTGTGAAAGTGATTTATTGTCAGCAAATCTTATTACAGGGACTATCAAACCATCCGGTATAGCTACTGCAACACCAATGTGGATATGGTCATTTTTCCTGATTTTATCACCCAACCAATTTACGTTTATGTCAGGATTTTGTCTTAAAGCTGCTGCAGAAGCTTTTACTACCATATCATTGAATGATATTTTTACGGGAGCCACTTCATTCAAACTTTTCCTTGCTTCAATTGCCCGGTCCATATTTATTTCCATTGTTACATAGAAATGAGGGGCCGAGAATTTACTTTCAGAAAGTCTTTTTCCTATAATTTTCCTCATTTGGGAAACAGGCTCTTCAGTAAAGCTCTCTTCACCAACCGTGGCCGGAATAGAGTATGAAGGAGTCTCAGATTTTGCAGTTTCCGGTTGTGATGCTGGTTTCGGAGTAAAGTCCTCAACATCACGTTTTACTATTCTTCCGCCTTCACCGCTACCTTGTACTTCAGATAAATTGATCCCTTTATCTTCAGCAATTTTCTTAGCTAATGGTGAAGCTTTTATTCTTCCACTTGAGGATGAAGTATCTTGTTTTGCTCCAGACTCTGACGGTTTAATTACCTGACCCGTAGTCTCTTCTTTTTTCTCAGATTGACCACTATCTGATTTACTATCTGTGGATTTATTTGATTTTTCAGCTTTTAAAAGCGCTTCATAATCAGCCCCTTCTTCTCCAATAATTGCTATTACTCCATCTACTTCTACAGATTCACCATCTTTTACTGCCGTATAAAGCAACTTACCGTCTTCATAGGACTCAAGCTCCATCGTTGCTTTGTCAGTTTCTACTTCTGCAAGAATATCTCCAGATGACACATCATCACCAACTTTTTTCAACCAGGTTGCTATTACACCCTCCTGCATCGTATCACTCATTTTGGGCATTTTGATTACCGAAGCATTGATTGAGCTTGTATCTATTGTTTCTGAAGATGAAGTTGATTCTTCCTCTTCTTTAGAAGCACCTTCACTTGAATCCCCTTCTCCATTAGTTTCCTGATCCAATAAATCTTTATAGTCTTCACCCTTTTCGCCTATGACTGCAATAATCCCATCAACAAGTACTGATTCTTTTTCTTTAACACCTATGTACAATAATGTACCATCCTGATAAGATTCCAGTTCCATTGTTGCTTTGTCAGTTTCCACTTCCGCAAGAATATCTCCTGAGCTTACTTCATCACCCTCCTTTTTCAACCAGGAAGCAATAACTCCCTCTTCCATCGTATCACTCATTTTGGGCATTCTGATAACTTCTGCCATATTTTGTTAGATTATTTTAAGTATTAAATTCAAATTTAATCATTATCGGACTTTTAACTATCTTTCTGAGATTCCAATTCTTCAGGTAAGTATTAAAATCCAATAACTATATAAATGACTAGAAAAAACATTAAAGTTCCTTACAAAGCTCCAAAAATATTGTATAATGGACATTTTCAAACCATCTATCCGGCATTATTTAGAAAGGTAAATGTTTTTCCTCCTGTGATAAAAAGAATAACAACCGCTGATGGTGATTTTCTGGATATAGGAATTTGGAGTAAGAAAAATAAAAAACTGGTAATACTATCACATGGACTTGAAGGAAATTTCACTAGACCCTACATTATGGGTTTGGTAAATGCTTTAACAAAGCGAGATATTGATTGCTTTGCCTGGAATTACAGAGGATGTTCCGATGAGATGAATAAAAAGGAAATCCTATACCACAGCGGAGCTACTTATGACCTTGATGAAATTGTTAATTATGCATGTGATTTGTATAATGAAATATACCTTGTTGGATTTAGTCTTGGGGGAAATTTAACCTTAAAATATTCGGGAGAACGTGAATTGAACAAGAAAATAAAAAAAGTAATAGCTATTTCTGTTCCACTGGATTTGAAAAGTGGTTCTATTCATCTTTCGAGCGGTATCAATAAAATTTATGAAAAAAGATTTCTCAAATCACTTACAAAAAAACTATTGAAGAAAAACAGGCAATTTCCAGGAATTATAAATCTGGATAAATTATCAAGAATCAAGACGCTTTATGAATTTGATGATAAATTCACCTCAATATTGCATGGATTTAAAAATGCAGAAGACTACTACCAAAAATGCTCTTCTAAAAATTTCGTAGAAAATATTAAGGTCCCCACGTTAATTTTGAATGCAGCAAATGATCCAATGTTTACTGATATTACTATGGATTTGCAGAATAAATATAAAAACCCAAATATTCAATATTTCCTTTCTGAAAGGGGAGGACATTGTGGTTTTGGCTATTTACGAAAAGAAATATATTGGTCTGAGAATTTTGTCAGCGATTTCATAACGGATACTTATATTTGATATATGCTAGACCGCTTTGCTTTTTATTCCGGCTATGAGGAAATTATAACCCAATGGAAAATCAATGAAAAACCATCATTTTCAGCGGCTTACAATTCGTTTCCTTCAAGATTATCTCATGTAATCTATAAATCGGATGACTTTCAATCCGGACTATTTCATTGGGGATTAATGTCAAAATGGTCTAATGACAAACCAATGTCGAGGAAATTATTCAACGTTTATTTTGATGAGGTACTCAATAAAAAATCCCTTCAAAATAGTTTTGAAAAGAGAAGATGTGTAATCCCGGTCAATGGATTCTATTTATGGAAACCTATAAGCAAAAAACAACAGGTGCCCTATTATTTCCATCTTGCAAAGGACAAGGTTTTCTATTTACCGGCCCTATGGGAAGAAACAGATGAATTTAGCGAAATAGATGCTCCTTCTTTTCTAATAATTCTGAAGAATAATATGGAGAATTTTGCTGATTTCCAGAATGATTTTCCTGTTACACTTAATTTCGAGGATGCCAAAAAGTGGCTTGAAGCTGGGAATCTAGATGAAAATATCCTGATTCATAATTCCATAGAAAAGAAAATCGAATTACATCCGGTAACTCCACGTATAAAAGACAAAAGCTACAATGAATCAGATGCTGTAATTGCAGCAAAACCTGCAGATCAACTTGGTAATTATACCCTATTTGGCTAAACAATAACTATTTTTATTTTAATGAGCTTTAAATAAGGTACTTTTATTACCTTAACTATTGAAAAAAATATTCGCCAATTCTATTATGAAGTTAAAAAAGAACTTCGCGATCTGTTTTTTAGTTTTTTTGGGGCAAGTAGCAGCCGCCCAAAATGTAGAAAAAATTTACTCTAAAGCATACTCGACATTTTACAATGAGGAATTCGATGAAGCATATGAAATGTTGGAGGAAGTTAAAAGCATAGATCCCGGTTACGAACAAGCTGCTTATCTCGCTGAAATATGTTATTTATTAACAAAAGATAGAAATAAAAACCTTGAT
>CAYTFO010000011.1:3962-7687 GCA_964437135.1 uncultured Roseivirgaceae bacterium
TGATGACTTCTTTTACTTAGCTGACTACCAGGGAAAAAAAGATAAATTCAAAGATTACTGGTTGGGAAGAATTTATTCAACTCGATATAAGTATGAATTAGCAATAAAAGCCTGGGAAAATTTCTTAGCTCAAAAAGTATATCTGAGTAAGGAAATAAAATCTGAAACCCGTAAATGGATGAAAGATGCTGAGATCAAATTAGAGTACTTTGACAATCCGGGCAGATATGAAATTCGTCTCCTTTCTACTAAAGTGAACTCTAAATTTAATGACTACTCCCCCTCATTTTTTGCTGATGGTTATGAACTTCTATTTACCTCAGATCGTAGAAGTGCTGAAGAAGGTGGTGATCTTAGAGTATATCATGCTGTAAAAAACGACTCAGCATGGATTTACCTAAATGAAATAGAGAGTCTTGGAACCCTTGATCCGGCAAATTCAACAATTGAGGTTGTAAATGAAGACGGGAAACTCTTTGTTTATCAGCAGAAAAAAGGGAATCTCTTCTTCAGTTCAAAAAATGATCAGGACTGGTCAGAATTATCTGAATTTGACAGAAAAGTTTCATCAGCAAAAATAGAATCTCATTTCTTTATTAATGATGCTGAAAACAGGATAATCTTTGCATCTGAAAGTTCTAAAACAGGTTTTGATCTATATGAAACATTCCTGGATCCAAGTTCAGGAAAATGGACTAAACCAGAAGAAATTTCCGGAAATATAAACACAGAATTTAATGAGGATAGTCCATTCTTGTCTCACGATGGTAAAAAACTTTACTTCAGTTCAGATCGTGAAGGTGGTATAGGTGGAATGGATCTTTATGTTTCATCACTCGATGAAACATCTTTACTTTGGCAGGTACCTCAAATCCTTCCATTTCCAATGAACACTCCCGATGATGAAATTCACCTTAAGGTAAACCCTGATGATAAGTCCGGGTATTTTTGCTCAAACCGTATCAATAACATTGGTCAAATTGATATTTATTCCTTTAGGGAAATGGATAAACTCTCCATAGAAGGAAAAATTATTAATGCTTCAACAAATCGCCCAATTCAAGAAGGTAGGATTTTCTTTATGCCACTAGAATATCCAGATAATTATTTTAAAAGCGAATTTGACAACGGAAAATACAAACTTCAAATCTATGACGATGAAACTTTCATTGTTCAGATAGAAGTGAAAGACAGTATTGTTTTTGAAGATCGGTTTGAAGTACATGAGGTAACCGGAATTGAAACCACATACGTTAAGGATTTTACAATTAACTTATCTAGGCCTGAAGAACCAATTATTACAAAAACTAAAAAAATAAAAGCATCACCTGAAAACATCAAAATATCAGAGGAAAAACGTGAGGTCATTGAAAGGCCAATGAAAATTGATGATTTTGGCAATAAATACCGAATCTCAGATAAAGTAATTATCAATAATATTTATTTTGATTTTGGCACAAGTAAATTAACAGAAGAATCCACATCTGTTCTTAATGAACTTTATGAAGTAATGAACAGAAAAAAGGATATAGTAGTCGAAATCGGAGGTCATACAGATAATGTTGGAGAAAAAGATTTTAATCTGCAACTTTCATTGGAAAGAGCAAATTCTGTGAAAGAATGGCTTACTTCAAAAGGAATTGAATCTGAAAGAATAGTAACTAAAGGGTATGGTGAAAAATTTCCTCTTGCCAGTAATGATGACGAAAAAGAAGGAAGGGAACTTAACAGAAGAATTGAAGTTACTTTAATAGAATAATCTTTACAATTTTAGCCAGTATCATTATCTTTAAAATAAATCACCATTTTATGTTTAGAACTGGCTTAATTTTTCTAACCCTCCTTGCCTCCTTTTTAGCTTCAGCTCAATATCTGGAAAAGAAAAAAACACAGGCTTATGAGATGCTTTTTAATGAAAATTTTCAGGAAGCTTATGAACAATATACTTTTTTGGTTAGTGAATATCCAGACGATGAGAACTTAAAATTCTTTAGAAGAATTGCTTTTATGCTGGATGATCGCAATAATGCTAATGTCAAATTATTGAAGGATTTTGAATCCAGTGTAGATTTGATTGGTGTGGATTATTATTATTGGCTGGGTCGGGTTCAATTTGAAATTTATAATTTCGAAGAAGCATTCAATTCATTTAATAAGCATAGAAAAACTTCTCCTTCATCAGTTTTAAATGAAGAATCCTCAATATTTGAAGAATGGGCCAAAGAAGCTCAACAGTTTTACAATTCTAAAGGACTTTTTGAAGTAAAAATTGATCCGTTTAATCTTAATACAGGATTAGCAGAATTATCTCCTTTTAGTTCATCAGATGGAAAAACCCTGATTTATCGAACTGCTTTAGATTTCGAAAATGTATCAAACAAGAATGGTTCCACGCCTTATTTCACAGAGTGGGATGAAGCCACAAAAAAATGGAATACACCAAGTGTCATTTCAGAAATGAATGGATTAAATGTTGATAATTCAAGAATGATTTCAGAAGATTTGGAATCAGGGATATTCTTCAACAAAAACTCTATGCTTTTCAAAATCTCTTATGATGGCAATAGATGGGGTAAAGTAGAAAAACTTGATATTCCTGGGTTTAATAAATCCAACACATCTCAATTCTACATTACTCCGGATTCTGACCGTATTATATTTTCCATGGATGTAGGAAATGATAATATGGATCTATTCGAAATGATCCTGGACGAATCCTCAAATAGCTGGTCTGATCCAATGCCTCTTCAAGGCCAGATTAATACATTATACTATGAAGATAGCCCTTTTCTATCCCAAGATGGAATGAAACTTTATTTCAGTTCAAATGGGACAGGTGCAATAGGAGGATATGACATTTTTGTTGCAGACTACGATAAATCGACAAATTCGTGGGTAAATGTTAAAAATTTAGGATATCCTTTTAATTCAATTGATGATGATTTTGAATTTAGTCTCACAGAATCAAATAAAGGCTATTTTTCATCCAATCGACTAAATGTGAAGGGTCAATTTGATATTTATTCTTTTCAAATTTTACAATCATTTGACTTCAACGGTATTGTTTACGACCAAAATACCAATGAGATCTACACTAATGCAGAGATCGAGTTCACTGATTTACAGACAAATGAGAAAAGAACTTTGAAAATAGGTAATGATGGATCTTTTAAACTAACCAACATTGATTACGGAAACTACAATATTGAAATCAAATCAAAAAATAACTCCCTTTATAACGAAATTCTAGAGTTAAATCCTGATAGCTATAATGGAGAAAGAATTAGATTTTATGTTCAAAAACCTATTAGCACCCCTGCATCAGTGTTAGCTGCAGTTCAAAATAAAGCAAATAATTCAGAAGAAAGTGATTCTGCTCCAAATACCAATTCAACAATAAATAACTCAAATAGCTTAAATACCTCTATTAACAATGAGCTAAACTTCGTATCCACTACCAGCTACGAAGTGGGACCTAAACTGATTACTGAAAATGTATATTTTGCATTCTCGAATTCCAATTTTACTGATGACTACTTTAAAGTCTTAAATAAGGCTCTTGCCATCCTTAAAAAGGAAAAGTCGATTCGAATAGAAGTTGGTGGGCATACTGATAACGTCGGTTCAGCCAGGAATAACCTTCGGCTTTCACAAAAAAGAGCTGATAGAGTTAAAAAATGGCTAATTGATAATGGAATTGAGCAAAATAGGATCATTGCCAAAGG
>CAYTFO010000011.1:7697-8169 GCA_964437135.1 uncultured Roseivirgaceae bacterium
GAAAATCAACCTTTAGCTTCCAATGATGATGAAGTTAATGGTCGGGAACTCAACAGAAGAATTGAAATAAGATTGGTCCAATAAATGAACTACAGGCCAATAAAAATCAATATTATTCACTAATTAATTAGAGCTTAAAGTTTCTGTTAATTCTCAATTGTTAAAATATTGAACAGTAGTATTTTATAAAAAATACTTAGTTTTGCTTTTTAAATGCAAAAAGACATCGCCATGCCTAAATATTTATCAATTGCGTTTCTTCTATTAGTTTCAATTTCTTTTTCATTTGCTCAAAATCTGGAGAAGATAATTCGATCCGCTGATCAAAAATTATTTTTAGAAAACTTTGAAGAAGCATACAAAGATTACTCTGCTATAAAGAAAGACTTTCCGGATAATAAACAGATTGATTATCACATGGAAGTTTCATACCTATTGTCTGTTGGTAGAGGCAAACCTAAGGATAAAATAC
>CAYTFO010000011.1:8179-16080 GCA_964437135.1 uncultured Roseivirgaceae bacterium
TACTCGCATATGAGAAAACTAGGGGAACCGATGATCGATTGTATTATTACTGGCTGGGCCTGATAAACTTTGAAAATTATGAATTTGATCAGGCTATCGAAAGCTTTAATAAATTTTTAGCAAGAGAAGATTTTAAAAGTAAAACTCTTCAGGAAGATGCTAAAGTTTTTATTTCTTGGTCACAATACGCTAAAAAGTTTTACGAGGATCCGAATGACTATGAAATCATTCCTTTACCTGAAAGCATAAACTCTGAATTTTCTGATATCTCTCCTACTTTCTTTGGAAATAATGACGAGCTATTATTTATGTCAACCAGAGATGATCGAAGTAATAGCGATGATGCAGTTTTTAGAGTTTTTCATGCACAACGAATAAGTGAAACCGAATGGAAATCACCTACAAGAGTTGATGCATTTGGTGCTTTTACACTTTTCAATGCCAAAATAGAAGTCGTAAATAAAGACGGAAAAGCGTTTGTTTTCAGGAACGGTAAACTTAATTTTTCTGAGCCTACTACGGAAAGCAGAAGCTGGACTACACCAAGGGAATTTGACTCTAAACTATCATCTGATTATGTAGAATCCCACTTTTTCATAAATGATAACGAAGATGTAATTATTTTCTCCTCTGACAAAGATGTAGAAGGTGTAAGTCTATATGAATCCAGAAAAGATAAATCTACAGGTGAGTGGTCTGATCCTAAACTATTGCCATCCACTATAAATTCAGAATATTTTGAAGATAGTCCATTTTTATCTCATGATGGTCAATACCTTTATTTCAGCTCAAATAGGGAAAGCTCGATTGGTGGGTATGATATCTACAGATCAAAATGGGATGCAAAAAACAATACCTGGTTAGAGGCTGAAAACCTTGGTTATCCAATAAATACGATAGATGATGAAATTCACTTCCAATTGAATGAAGATAATAATTCAGGGTATTTTAGCTCAAACAGACTGCACTCCCAGGGTGATTATGATATTTACTATTTCAAAAAAGAAGTTATAATCACTGTGAGTGGTATAGCAAAAGATGATAAGGGAAATCCAATTTCCGACAAAGAACTTGTTTTCAGACCTGCAAAATATACAGATGAATCATTTACTTCCAATACTGACGAAAATGGAAAGTACACTGTTGAGCTCTTTCAAAATGAACCATTCATTGCTCAGCTTAGTGATGATGCTCAGGAATCCAATAAAATTGATTTTACACCTACAGGAAATGGGCCATTCAAACAGGATTTAATCTTCACTATGGCAAATAAACAGCAAACAACTACTGATATTGCTGTTGCTGATTCAGAAGAAGATATAAAAAGACAGGAGGAAGAATTGGCAAGTATTGAAAATATAGGTAGTAAGTACAGATCTGCATCTTCTGTGAATATCAATAATATATATTTTGAAACAAACAGCGACAAAATCACGAATCAGTCGGAAGAAATAATAGCTACCATCACTGAAATGATGACTACTTTTCCAGATGCTCAGATAAAAATAATAGGTCATACCGATAATGTTGGAAAGGAAGAATATAACCTGGATCTCTCAAAAAGAAGAGCAAATTCACTTAAAAATGAATTGGTTAAGAGAGGCATTAAAGGAAATAGAATAACTACGGAAGGAAAAGGAGAGTCAGACCCTATTGCTTCCAATTCTCAGGAGAAAGAAGGAAGGGAATTAAACAGAAGGATTGAAATAAAGGTAATCGATTAATTTAGTATTGATGTTTAAAATTTACTGTTAAGGAGTCTCATTTAAGCTTAAAATTAAGTTAGTTATTATTTTATATTTTGTTCAACAGCTTCTTTTGTATAATCCCTGTCTATTAATTGAGAAATAGTAATAGTTTAAAGTCTCACGCTTTAATGAAGCTGTTGTATCTTTAAGTCCCAAAAAAATAAGCAACATGTTCAAAACTAAAATTGCAGGTATTGGACACTACGTACCCGATAATGTAGTAACCAATAAAGACCTTGAGAAATTCATGGATACCAGTGATGACTGGATTATTGAGAGAACTGGAATCAAAGAAAGAAGATGGGTTGTATCGGGAAGCGGTGATACTCCATCTACAATGGGTACCAAAGCTGCTAAAATAGCTATAGAAAACGCTGGTTTGACACCCGATGATATAGACTTCATCGTATTCGCAACTTTAAGTCCTGATTATTATTTTCCTGGTCCTGGAGTTCAGGTTCAGGATCAACTTGGAATAAAAGAAATTGGTGCGCTCGATGTAAGAAATCAATGTTCAGGCTTTATATATGGTCTTTCTGTGGCTGACCAATTTATAAAAACAGGAATGTATAAAAATGTCTTATTGATTGGATCCGAATACCATTCCGGTGGATTAGAAAGATCCACAAGAGGAAGAGGAGTTACTGTGATTTTTGGAGATGGCGCAGGAGCTGTTGTTCTTCAAAGAACTGAAGAAGACAAAGGTGTACTTTCTACTCATCTTCATTCAGAAGGTAAGCATGCCAAAGAATTAGCCTTAACAGGTCCGGCAACTAGTAGATGGGTAGATGCTATAATGCAGGAAAATGATCCTGAAGATACCAGTTACTATCCATACATGAATGGAAATTTTGTATTCAAACATGCCGTTACAAGATTTCAGGAAGTGATACATGAAGCATTAAAGGCAAATAACAAAACTCCTCAAGATATCAGTTTATTGATTCCTCATCAGGCAAACTTAAGGATAAGCCAATTTATTCAGCATAAAATGGGTTTAAGTGATGACCATGTCTATAATAACATCATGAGATATGGTAACACAACTGCTGCCTCAATTCCTATTGCTTTAAGTGAAGCTGTACAGGAAGGAAAGCTTAAAGATGGTGACCTGTTGTGCTTAGCCGCTTTTGGAAGTGGCTTTACCTGGGCATCTGCTTTAATCGAATGGTAGATGTTTACAGATCATGAGCTGAAATACTTAGCAGATAGAGAATTCCTTTTAACGAAAAAATCTATTCAGACGAAAGTTTATCAGCTCTTTAATTCGGTTGTAGATAATATCAAAGAAAATCCTCGTGTAATACCCCAACATTTACTACGGAATCCAAATTTTTCAAGGGGAGAAAACTATAGAGATCTCCCCTATTTTGTTCTCGATTATCCCAATCATTTTAGCAGATCAGATATCTTTACCATACGCAGTATAGTTAGATGGGGACATGAATTTAGCTTTCATTTGTTGGTGTCTGGAAATTTTAAGGATACCCTGGTGCTTGAAGATATTATAAATGAACAGCTTAATTCTCCTATTTGGATATGCGTAAATGATTCTCCCTGGGAACACTATTTTGAAGCCTCAAATTATAAGTTGATAAATAAAATTACCGATACAGAAATCGAAGGCATTTTAAGAAAAGATTTTAGGAAAATTGCTTTTAGTTTTGATCTGGAAAAATTGAATCTATTTACTCAACTGGGAATACAGAGTATCGATACATTTTTGAAATTCCTGGACTTTAAAAAAACGTTTTGATAAAAACATAAGATTTATTGTTACTGCATAGAAACAAATATTCTTTATTACGTTTAATGATTTTAGCCCGGTTTTTGTTACTTACAATTTCATGAAACATATCGCTTCATTTCTATTTTTCATAATTTACTCGATCTCATCATTACTTGGTCAGGATGTGGATGCTTGGGATTATTCATTTGAAGGGGATTCCATTAAAGAAGGATTTACAAAACTATACAATGAAGAAGGACAGTTGATTGGTGAGGGTATTGTTCTAAATTCAAAGAAAAATGGAGTCTGGACATTTTACTATGAAACAGGTGCTTTAGCAAGAATCACTGAATATGAAAACGGTCTCAAAAATGGAGATGAAAAATATTACGATCGTTTAGAAGTATTAATGTCCATCAGCAAGTTTGAAAATGATACGCTAGAAGGTCCTTATATTGAATATTATGAAATTGGAAGTCGAGCCCTTGTTGGACAATATAAAAAAGGGAAAAAAACAGGAGAATGGATTGAATATCATCCAAATAATTCCAAATCCACAGTGAAAAACTATTCAGGGGGTGTGCTAAACGGCTCTGCAAAATATTATGACGAATACCAGAGATTGTTAGCCGAAGAAAACTATAAGTACGGAGTAAGAGACGGAAAGTGGATAACCTATTTTAACAATGGTAAGAAGGAAAAAGAAATACTTTTTAAGAATGGGCTAAGATCAGGTAAATATTATGAATACCATGAAAACGGAAAAGAAAGTGTGGTTGGACAATATGCATATGACCTAAAGGAAGGTACCTGGTTGACATTTTTCGATAATGGAAATCTGTATTCAATTGGTAATTATGAAAGCGGTCTAAAAGAGAAAGTTTGGAAGTATTTCATGAAATCGGGTGCTATATCACAAGAAGGAAGTTATTCAAATGACTTGAAAACAGGGCAATGGATATACTATTATGAAAATGGTAAAGTAGCTGAAATAGGAACCTATATCGCTGATGAAAAAGATGGTCTTTGGGGTAAGTTCTATCCTAATGACCAAATAATGCAAGAGCAGGAATGGAGACTGGGAAAGCTTTGGAATGTAACTGCGTTTTATACAATCAAGGGGAAAGAACTAAGTCCGGGTGATCTTGAAAATGGAAATGGAAGCTTTTACCAATATTATCCGGAAGGAGAAATAAAAATTGAAGCTTTTCTTAACAATGGTGAATTCAGTGATCTGTTTATCTCCTACTATATAAATGGTAATAAAGAATATAAAGGTGAAATGAAAAATAATGAAAGAAGTGGCCAATGGATTTTCTATCACGAAAACGAAAGAATAAAGGCCCGGGGTAATTATCAGGATGGAATAGAAACCGGAACCTGGATTTATTACAGTAAAAGGGGGACTATAGAAGATAAAATAGTTTACCCATCTGTCGAATAAATAATCTCTTCTAAATCTAAAATTGATTTAATAACTTCTTCTTTTTGAGTCCAGAGTATAAAATGATTGACCCCTTCTAAAAGCTTAACCTCAAGTACAGAGTTTCTCATCATACGTTTTGCAAAATCAGCGTTTTCTACCGGTACCAGCATATCTTTAGTCCCATGTATTAATATTGTGGGAGTTTCGATAGAATTCCAACTACCTGACATTTCTTTCAATTCATTTTTAAGTTCGAGAATCTCATCATTACTGGTAACAAAGTCTTTTGGTGTTATCCAGCTTCCTAATTTTGTCTTTATTAATGATCTATACCATTCCTTTTTCTCTAACTCTGGATCAATTGAGGGTGCCAGTAATAATAATCCATCATAATTGTTAGGATATACCATAACCATTTTTGCAATAATGGGGCCTCCAAGTGAATGGCCTATGAGTATCACATTCTGATATCGAAATGAATTGACACATTTATGAATAGAGTTCGCCTGTTTTAATAATGAAGGTTCAGAAATACCATCGTTAGATTCTCCATATCCTGGTCTGTCAACCGACATTAAATCAAACTTTTTAATTAGAGAATCAATTTCAAAATAAGCTTTAAATGCATTCCAGCTTCCGGGTGATCCATGAACAAATACAAGCAAAGTTTTACTCCCAGAGTCCTCAATTGCATAAGTAATCCTTGTCTCATTATTTACGAATTCTCTCAGTATTATCTCAAATCTGTTATTATCAACATCTTCATTTGTTTTCTTACCTGAGTTAAAAGACTCACAGGAATTTAGAGTTGATACCAATATCAGAAAAATAATTTTTTGACTTAGATTCATTATTTATTTAAACTAAGAACATATGATAAAATGTTCGTAATTTCAAGATCATTATAATAGTTGAGTTAAAGAAATTATCTGTTTTAAAACAATGATCATTAATTTGATTTCATCTCCCAGAAATATATCAACAGCTTTGATGTATTCATTTGCAAATCGGGGAGATATAAAAGTAATAGACGAACCACTTTATGCACATTATTTGTTTCACACAAATGTTGTTCATCCGGGTAGAGATGAAATCATAAATTCCCAATCTACAGATGCTGAAGAAGTATATGATCAGATACTTGAATCAGAAAAAGAATATGGTGTTGTTTTTGTAAAGAATATGGCGCATCATATGATTGCACTTGATGTTGATAAATATCGAAAATGTAAAAATCTGTTTCTTATCAGGGATCCCAGAGAGATCATTGCATCCTACTCTAAAGTGATCTCTAATCCAACAATGCAGGATATTGGGTGTGAAAAACAATTCCGTATTTATGAAAATTTTGAAGATGGCTATAAATGGGTAGTGGATAGTAATGAGATCTTAAAAAACCCTGAAAAAATGTTGACCAAAATTTGCACATTGTTAGATATCCCATTTAAGAAGGAGATGGTAAAATGGAAAAAAGGGCCATTACCGGAAGATGGTGTATGGTCAAAATATTGGTATAATGCCGTACACAATTCAACTGGTTTTCACGAGTATCAGCGAAAAGAAATCCATCTTTCAAAACGGAATATGGAATTGTATATTGAATCTTTGCCATACTTCACTTCTTTGAAAAAAAATCAGATAATGGCTTGAAAAACTAAAAGAAGTAAACCTTAAACAAAAGAAAAAAATGCTTCAAAAATATAATCCGAAAAATGAAAACCTTAAAGTCTGGGTTGGAGATAAAATTTATAAGCGAGGAGATGCCAAAGTCTCAGTATTTGATAGTACTGTACAGGGAGGTGATGCCGTTTGGGAAGGTTTAAGACTATACAAGCAAGGTATTTTTCTTCTTGACAGACATTTAGACCGAATGTATGAATCTGCTAAAGCATTGGCATTTGAAAATATTCCAGACAGGAGTTTCATCTATTCAGCCATATCTGAAACAATAAAAGCTAATGAAATGGATGAAGATACTCATATTCGGCTTACATTATCCAGAGGAGAAAAGGTCACTTCAGGAATGGATCCTCGTCTAAACCAAAATGGATGTTGTCTGATAGTTTTAGCTGAGTGGAAACCACTGGTTTATGATAATGAAGCCGGAATAAAAGTAATAACATCTACACAAAGAAGGAATAACCCACAATTTGTTGATTCCAAAATTCATCACAATAATTTATTGAATAATATTATCGCAAAAATTCAAGCCAATTATGCAGGTGTTGATGCAGCAATAATGTTAGATATGAATGGTTTTGTTGCAGAATTAAACGATACAAATCTCTTTATGGTAAAAGATGATATTTTGTACACTCCTTTTGCTGATGCCTGCTTGCATGGAATTACAAGAGGGCTGGTGATGGATTTAGCAAGAGAAAAGAATATTCAGGTTCATGAAAAAAATCTATCATTAGTTGATTTTTATAATGCAGATGAAGTTTTTGCCACAGGAACAATGGGTGAGCTTACACCAATAAATGAAATTGATGGCAGAAAAGTTGAAAACAAATATGGTAGTAGTATACGAACTCAGTTGTCAGAATATTTCAAGGAAATAATTCCAAAATATTGTAAGAAACTCAATTAGTGTCCAGGAAAAAAGCTTCGTTGAACTTTTGGATTATAAGGTTATTTGAAAGATTACCGATACTTCCAATATGAGTATGATTTAGTTCTTTTTCCGCTTTGTACTCCCCTAATTCAATTTGCTGGGCAAGTATCTTGTATGCATCTCTAAATGAATGTCCAGATTGAACTAACTTGTTTACATTTTCAACTGAAAAAATCTGTTCGTATCGTTTATCTTCTAGTAACCCCTCAGAAACGCCTAAATTCTCAATCATTTTGATCATTATGCTTAAACAATCTTTTATTTTACCGATAGCTGGAAATAAATGAGTTTTTAAAACCTGAAAGTCTCTGTGATACCCGGATGGAAGATTATTTACTACGAGTGAAATTTCATATGGTAGCGACTGGATCTGGTTACAATACC
>CAYTFO010000011.1:16090-18445 GCA_964437135.1 uncultured Roseivirgaceae bacterium
CCCACGTATCAGTTCAAATCCATCGGGATTTTTTTTATGGGGCATAATGCTGGACCCTGTAGTAAACTTTCTTTCGATATCAAAAAAACCAAAGTTCTCCCCAGAAAATAAAACTATATCCATTGAAAGTTTTGAAAGAGTAGAAGCAACTGAAGAAATTGCGTATGAAACTATTTTTTCAAGTTTTCCCCGGGTAATTTGAGCGTTTACTGGACTTACTAAAAGGTTCTTGAAATTTAATAAGTCTGTTGTAAACTGCCGGTCCAAAGCAAAGGAGTTTCCATAACCTGCAGCAGTACCTAATGGATTGCTATCATTGATAATATATGCAGCTTTGAGCAAATGTAAATCATCAATTAAACTCTCTGCATGCCCTGAAAACCACATACCAAATGAAGCTGGCATTGCAACCTGCATATGAGTGAAACCGGGCATTAATATGTTTTTCGTTGTCTCACTTTTATCAATTAAAAGGTCAAAAAATTCCTTTACTCTCAATGTTATGTCTTCTAATTCATCTTTTAAAAAGAGTTTCAGAGCAACTAATACCTGATCATTTCTGGATCGACCAGTATGAATTTTCTTTCCAACATCACCTAAGGACTCAGTAAGTCTTATCTCTATTTCAGAATGACAATCTTCAACTCCATCTCTTATTGAAAAAACACCCTGATCACATTCATCAATTAAGAGATCAATTTCTGACACTAAACCTTCTGTTTCTTCAGTGGTTAAAACTCCAATTTTATGTAACATTTTGGCATGTGCTCTTGATGCTATGAGATCGTATTTTGCTATCAATAAATCAAGAACAGGATCCTGACCAATTGTAAACTTTTCAAAACTAGAGTCTTCTAACCCTGCATTACTCCACAGTTTTCCCATAATTAAAAAATTCTGATTCAATTAATTTATTTATTATCGCGATGTAGCCGTTTATCCCCTCTTTCAATTCCTCAATTAAAATATATTCATCTGGTGAATGGGATCTATCTGAATCACCCGGTCCCATTTTGATAGTATCAAAGGGTATCAATGCCTGATCAGAAAGTGTTGGTGAACCAAATTGAGTAAACTCGGAATTATCAACAGCTTTTAGTAAAAGTGAGCTATTTAATAAACCTGATGAATTTAATCTTGTCGATCTTGGAATAATTTCGCAATTGAATTTATCTCTGAGAATCTTAAGAATTTCGACATTCGAATAAGCATCTGTACTTCTTATATCAACAGTGAATTTACATTTATCCGGGATTACATTGTGTTGATAGCCAGCTTCAATCTGAGTTACAGCGAAGTTTACTGACCCTAATGTTTCGGAAATTTTCGGAAGTTCAAGCTTTCTTATTTCATCTACAATATCCAAAGCTTTATAAATAGCATTTATTCCTGTTTTTCTGGCGGCGTGACCACTTTTTCCTTTAACAGTAAAATCGGCAACCATCAATCCTTTTTCTGCTATCGCTATTTGATTCTTGGTGGGTTCTCCTACTATTCCATATTTAAATTGTACGTCTTTTAAAGAATTAAGGACTTTTTCAATTCCATCTTTTCCCGAGATTTCTTCTTCCGCAGATGCAATAAAAACTACGTTAAATGGCAGATTCTCTTTTCCATATAATTCGATAAAAACAGATATCAGAGAAACCAAAGCACCCCCAGCATCATTGCTGCCCAATCCAAGAATTCTATCTGATTTTATTTCACCGGAAAATGGATCAAATGTGTATCCGTCGTTTGGTTTTACAGTATCATGATGTGAATTGAGTAATAAAGTTGGTTTATCAGTTGAAAATTCCAAATTCCTGGAAATAATATTATTCTTTACTCTTGAAAATTGAATATTATATGATTCAAGATAGCTAGCAATTAGATCAGTTGTACCTTCCTCCTGCTTACTGAATGATGGAGTTTTAATGAGCTTAGATAAAAGTTCAGAAATCGAACTAAAATCTGATTCCGAATTGGATTTAATATATGGTGGTTCCAATTTCTTCCTCATAATCTTTTAGCTGTTTATAGCTCATAATTTTAACACTAGTTACACCCTTTTTAACAGCGTTCAATGAATTTGTAATTTTCGGAATCATTCCCCCCTCGATTACACCATCTGCTATTAATTTATCTAAGTCATATTCTCTAATACTTGAAATTAAGCTTGAGTGATCATTTTTATTCGAAAGAACTCCTTCAAATTCAAAACAATAATTAATCTTCACTTTGTAGAATGAAGAAAGCTCAATTCCTATAAATCCTGCAATTGTATCTGCATTAGTATTTAAAAGTTGACCATTAATATCAAAAGTGACTGGAGCAATCACTGGCACATATGAATCATTCAAAAGAATCTTGAGT
>CAYTFO010000011.1:18455-21051 GCA_964437135.1 uncultured Roseivirgaceae bacterium
TAAACTAGTATTAGATTTAATAGGATCACCAACAAAGCCAAAATCTACATTATTTATTATTTCTCTTTTATTACTAATTATCAAACTACCATCGGCTCCCGTTAATCCAATTGATTTGGTTCCTATGGCATTTAGTTTCGACACAACTTTTTTATTTATCAAGCCTGCATAAACCATTACAATTACATCCAGACTTTCCATTGAGGTTATTCTTCTACCTTCATGAAAATCAGATACAATATTTAGTTTCTTTTCAAGTGTAGAAGCAGTTTTACCTCCCCCATGAACAAGAATTTTCTTTTTATTGATAGTATTAAACTGTTTCAGAAATAAATCAAGTTTATTTTCATCTTCCAAAATCGATCCTCCTATTTTCACTACTACCAAATCTTCCATCTTAGACTATATTCAATAGTTTTTTAAGTACAATTTTTGAGGCATATTTTCTATTCTCAGCCTGGAGGTAAATTAAAGAATTCTCACTGTCCAGCACTTCATCATCAATAACCAGATTTCTTCTTACGGGTAAGCAATGCATAATTTTTGCATTGTTTGAAATTCGAAATTTTTCTTGTGTTACAGTCCAGTTTCTGTCTGTAGATACTTTCCCGTAATCTTTGAATGATGACCAGTTTTTTACATAAATAAAATCAGCATCTTCAAATGCCTCCAGCTGATCGTTATAAACTGGTGTATTAAGAGTAAATAACTCATTTAATTCAAAGCCTTTTGGAGCAGCAATATGGAGGTCATATTTTGTCTTAATCATCCATTCTGCAAATGAATTTGCCACTGCCTGTGGTAATGGTTTTATATGAGGAGCCCAGGTGAGAACTACTTTTGGGTTCATTTTACTTTCAGAATTTTCCATTATTGTCATCAAATCCGCCAGAGACTGAAGTGGATGCACTGTTGATGACTCCATGTTGATAAGAGGAACTTTTGTATACTTCCTGATTGAATTCAAAACCTCCTCTTTATAATCTTCTTCTCTATTTTGAAGAGAAGCAAAAGACCGGACTGCAAGAATATCACAGTAAAGACTTATCACATTTATTGCATCTTTTATATGTTCTGCTTTTCCTGAATCCATAACAACTCCATCAGCAAATTCCAGCTGCCACATTTCATTACTTACATTAAGTGTGATAACATTGACACCTAACTCCTGTGATGCTTTAGTCATGCTCAATCTAGTTCGCAGACTTGAATTGAAAAAAAGAAGACAAATTGTTTTGCCACTGTTCTCAATTGAGCTATTTATTTCCTTTTTCAATTCAATAGCTTCCGTGGCCAATTGAATGGGGTCCTGAACATCATTAACAGATAAAAAATTTCTCATGCTACTTTATTGAGTTAATCTTATGATAAGAAGTCATGAGACCTTTGATTAGTGAAGAACTAAAACCCTGATGCTCCATTTCATTTAGCCCCTCAATTGTACACCCCATTGGAGTAGTCACCTTATCAATTTCTACTTCAGGATGTGAACCAAATGATTGAATTAATTCTGCAGCACCTTTTGCTGTCTGAACTGCTATTTTTTGCGCTTCTTCAGGATGGAATCCCATCTGAATACCTCCTTGAGTGGCCGCTCTTAAATAACGCATAAAAAATGCAATCCCACTTGCTGCAAGCACAGTAGATGCCTGCATCATTGATTCATTAACCACGAGTACATCACCTAATTCCTTAAAAATATCCTGAACACTGTTAAATAAAGAATTACTACTATCATTTGTAGCAATACAAGTCATTGAGGAATTGATGGCTATAGCAGTATTCGGCATGGCTCTTATAATGGTAGTTCCAGATGATATATTATTTCTAATTTCATCTATACTAAGACCTGTTACCACTGAAACCAGGGCCTGATCATCTTTTAAATATTCTGAAATCTCAGAAAGAACTTCAAATGATTGTTTCGGTTGAATACAAAGAAATACCAGGTCAGCTTTTTTAACTGCTTCTATGTTATTATTGATGACATTTATACCTTCTATGCTTTCACCATTAATACTTATTTTCCTCTTCCTGGTCATGATAATTTGCTCTTTTTTGACCAGACCGGCATTGGATATTCCTAATGCGATAGCTCTCCCTAAATTTCCGGCTCCAATGATTGCAATTTTCTTTAATGCTATTTCCATCTCTAAAAGTATGTAGATTTTAAATTTAATCCTGTTGATTCCTCATAACCAAGCATAAGGTTCATGTTTTGAATAGCCTGCCCTGAGGCACCTTTTATCAAGTTATCTATAACACTGATTATGATGGCTTTCCCTTCTACCACAGCTGGATACAATACACATTGATTAGTATTAATAACCATTTTTAAATCAGGGTTTTTTTCTGATACATGAACGAATGGATGATCAGAATAATAGTTTTTATATAATTCAGTCATTTCAGATTCTTTCAATGTGCAATTGAAATAGCTGGTAGTTATTATACCTCTTGTGAATGCTCCTCTATAAGGTATAAAACTTATATTAATATTTTCCCCTTTAATATTTCCTAAATGAAATTTTACTTCATTTAAATGCTGATGGGTCAATGCTTTATAGACAGATGCATTTGAATGCCTCCAGGCATA
>CAYTFO010000011.1:21061-31537 GCA_964437135.1 uncultured Roseivirgaceae bacterium
ATAATGAGAAGTTTCACTAAGTTTTTGACCAGCACCAGTAGAACCAGTTATACCTGAGACATGAAATTCATCGGGTGCATCATATTCATTTATGTATGGCAATAAACCTAATTGTATACTAGTAGCGAAACATCCAGGGTTAGCTATGAATTCAGATTCCCTGATAATAGAACGATTCTTCTCGGGCAGACCATAAATAAAATTACTATTTTGCTCACTTCGAAAGTCAGTACTCAAATCGACAATTTTTTTATCCAGAATTTGTGGTTTCGATTCAATCAGAGGCTTTGATTCACCATGACCTTTACATAAAAACACTAAATCCAATTGGTCAATATCTATCTCTTTTTCAAACACCAATTTCAAACCGTACAAGTCTTTATGAACATCTGAAACTAACCGGCCTGAATTACTTGAACTTTGAACCAGACAGATTTCTACATTTTCATGAAACTGAAGTATTCTTAGTAGCTCACCTGCCGTATATCCAGCACCTCCAATTATTCCAATTTTACTATTTTTCATCTTTGACTGAATTGAAGATTCTACCTGAATTTGAATAAATTTTAGCAAATCCTTTTGCATCTGCTCCTGTCCATGCGGTATTTTCCTCACCGTATTTACCTCCTGAGACCATCATTAAATCGAATGGAGATTCGATACCCTCTATCACAAATCGATGAGGATATAATGTAACATAGACCTTCCCGGTTACCCTTTCTTGACTTGATTTTAAGAAATTATGAATATCCACTATCACCGGATCCAGAAATAGGCCTTCATGAACCAAATTCCCATAGTTCAATGAAATCTGATCTTTTAATCCTAATTGATGCTTTGATAAAGTGTGTTTTTCAAGTAAATGATGAGCTTTAATCAAAAGAACTGCAGCTGGAGCTTCAAACCCCACTCTTCCCTTAATTCCAATTATGGTATCACCAACATGTATATCTCTTCCAATACCATAGGTGCTACCAATTTCATTTAGTTTTTCAATCACATTTACAGGACCTTCCTCTGTTCCATTTAATTTAACAGGCTCTCCTTTCGCAAATTCAATTTCAACTTTTAAAGGTGAAAGTGACTCATTTACTAAACATGGAAAAGCATTTTCCGGAAGATATTCATTTGAAGTTAGAGTCTCCTTTCCTCCTATTGATTTACCCCAAAGCCCCTTATTAATTGAATAAATAGATTGAGTTTGATCTATTTCCACGCCTTTCTTTTTCAGATAGTCAATCTCTTCCTCACGACTCAGATTTAAATCCCTTATTGGAGTTATTATTTCAATTCCGGGATTGACAGAATGAAATATAGAATCAAACCGTATCTGATCATTTCCAGCTCCGGTACTACCATGAGCTATTGCTTCTGCATCCAGACTAAGTGCGTATTTAGCTATTGTTATTGCCTGAAAAACTCTTTCAGCACTTACTGATAATGGATAAGTATTATTTTTCAGAACATTACCAAAAATCAAGAACTTTATACATTCATTATAAAAGCTATTGGTCTCATCAAAACATTTAAAAGAAGCAACTCCTAACTCTGAAGCCTTTTTTTCCAAAGCAATAATTTCACTTTTGGTAAACCCACCGGTATTCACTGTCACAGCATGTACTTCATATCCCAATTCGTCCGATAAATATTTTGCACAATAAGATGTATCTAATCCACCACTAAATGCGAGAACTACCTTTTTCATAACGATTGAGTTAATTTTTTTTGTTTTAGCTTCATAAAACGGCTATATAGTTTTGACTTCTTAAGGAAATCCCATTTTTTACTCTTTTTTCTGGCAGGATCAAAAAGCATTGCAGTACACATACAATTTTCTTTTTTCTTACTCATCAAAATCTCGTAGTTCACACAACTCTTACATCCATCCCAAAAAGTTTGATCTTCTGTCAGCTGGTTATAGGTAACCGGTACATATCCTAAATCAGAGTTAATTTTCATTACAGGCAATGAAGTCGTAAGTCCAAACAATTTTGCTTCGGGAAATAACTTCCTCGAATGTTGGAAAGCTTTACTTTTAATTTTTGATGCCAGACCATGACCTCTAAAATCCGGGTGTACTATTAAGCCTGAATTTGCGGTGTATTTTTTGTTACTCCAGCTCTCGATATAGCAAAACCCTGCGAATCTATTGTTAGAAAGAGCAATGATAGCTTTACCTTCCCTTATTTTTGATTCAATATAAGAAGGGCTTCTTTTTGCGATTCCTGTACCTCTTTGTTTAGCACTGATACTAATTATCTCGCTGATTTCTTCAGCGAAAACAATTTCCTTATCAGTTGCTACCTTTATGTTAAAGGTGCTCATAACTGTTTATAAATTACTATTGAAAATAAATGAAGTAGGGGTTAGCTACGTAAGCCAACATAGATTAAAAGACAGGCTTACGCCTGCAGGGGATATGCCTTATGATTAAGTTTACTATGTAAGTATTTGTTCCCATTCCTTATTTGGAGAATACTAAGGTATGGTTTATTTAAAATAAAAAACAATAAATGATTATTTTTTCTTAAGAGAACCAGTGAGTCCAGCCGATACTATATACTTCATTATTTCAGAGTTATTACCTTCAAGAGGTATTATTTCGCTCTTTTTGATAAAAAAAATATTCCCTGAAAAATTATATGAATGAGGTAAATAGACAGCTACATACTCAGACAAATTTTCATCAGAAAGGTCTTCTCTTGTCACAAAACCAGGCTTAAGAAGAGATGAATCTTTTGTAAAAGGAACTAATACGGGAGTATTAAATCTTTTTTTCTGCCCTGCAACGGCACTTATCACATCGTTAAGTGAAGTATAAATAAAGTTAACAATTGGGATTTTTCTGACTACAATATTTATAAAATTGAATAGTGGTTTTCCTATTATACTGTCTGCCAGAAAACCAATTAAAATAGTTGCCGCTAAAACAATAAGAAGACCAACTCCCGGGATAGCTATTGGCAATAAACCATCAACCCATTTTATAGCTAAAAATATGAGATAAATAGTAGCACTAACTGGTACAACCAGAATGAGTCCTCTTAAAAAATATTTAAATAAAAAATTGAAGTTCATATACTAAAAAAGCTGCACTTTGATGTACAGCTTTTAATATAGCAATTTGTAATTATTTTCTATAAAGCAATTCCAATAAATGATTTAAATGCCAGTCCCATGAGACCAGTAATCAACATTGTTAGACCAAGTCCTTTCAAGCCATTTGGAACATTGGAGTACTTTAGTTTTTCTCTGATTGCTGCTAATGCTACTATAGCAAGGAAAAAACCAGTTCCCGAACCAGCACCAAAAGCAGTAGCTTCTACAATTGTATAGTCTCTTTGAACCATAAATAGAGATGAACCAAGAATTGCGCAGTTCACAGCTATCAATGGCAGAAATATACCAAGTGAGCCATACAGTGAAGGTGAAAACTTCTCAATTACCATTTCCACTAGTTGAACCATTGCTGCGATTACAGCAATGAAAAGTATGAATTGTAAAAATGTAAGATCAACAGTTAGAAACTCTGCGCTAATCCAGGTAAGTGCCCCCTCTTTAAGCACAAACTCCTGAAGTATCCAATTGACAGGAACTGTAATTGTCAATACGAAGATTACAGCTAAACCCAGACCAAATGCTGTTTTTACTTTCTTTGAAACTGCAAGGAATGAACACATGCCTAAGAAATAGGCAAAAACCATGTTGTCAATAAAAATTCCTTTTAGTAGTATATTAAATGCTTCCATAATTAATGTTCTTCTACGTAACCAGTTTTAGATCTTTGTACCCAAATAAGTATTCCCAATATCATAAATGCACCTATTGAGTCAACCATTAGCCCATTGGTAGGGAAGCTATCCCAGCCGATAGCTGCAAACACTTTAAAGTCGAAAATAGATCCTGATCCTAATAATTCCCTAAAAAATGCTACCGCTAAGATGATCCATGCATAACCAAATCCACTTCCTAAACCATCCAAAATGCTATCATAAGGTTTATTGGCCATCGCAAAAGCTTCCAATCGTCCCATTACAATACAATTGGTAATAATCAAACCAACATATGCTCCAAGCACTTTATACATATCATAGCTATATGCTTTTAGAACCTCACTTACCAATGTAACCAGCGTTGCGATTACTGCTAGTTGAACGATAATCCTAACTCTATTCGGTATAAGGTTTCGCATCAACGAAATGATAAGATTAGAAAATACAATAACGAATACCACCGCTATTGACATTACCAATGTTGGTTGCATCTTAACAGTAACTGCAAGAGCAGAACAAATTCCTAATACCTGTACAGTGATAGGGTTATCTTCATTTAATGGATCAGCTACAATCCTTTTTCTTCTTTTTGATAATAAAGCTTCAGCAGGTTTTTTAATTTCCTGACTTACTTCCTCAACTGTTGCTGTTTCAGCACTCATATGAATATTAGTTTAATGCTACTTTCTTACTTTCAGAACTCATTTTTTTTATAAATCCCTGGTAGCATTCAAAATAATGCTCCAGCATTTTATTTACTCCTTTTGCGGTCATGGTCGCTCCAGACAAACCATCCACCTGATGCTCAGATAATCCAGAGTGACCTTCACCTTTAATCATTGTAACAGATACAAGTTCATCTTGTTCGTTGTAGATTTTCTTCTCAACATATCTTCCCTGAACATTATCCTCTGTAATTCTTGCCCCCAGACCCGGAGTTTCCTGTTTGTGGTCAAAAGCAACCCCTCTGATCGTATTTAAGTCAGAGTCCAGTGCAATATAACCAGCAATCCAATCCCAAAGTCCATTTCCAAACATTGGGAATATGTAAGCATTGACCGCTGAAGGATCGCTATCTTCCATAAACATAAAAACTGGGTAAACTCGGTCTTCCGGTGCCCGTTTGTAATTTTTCTGGATATTTACTTTTTCAGCTACAATCGGAAATCCTTTTGCGTCCTCAGTTACCTCATCACCATTAATATCCACAACTTTAGAAGATACTCTCTTCTCGTAAAGAGCAAGTATTTCATTTGGATCCTGAATATTGGAAATGTCCATTACTGCACCCAGAATTTTCTTCTTTGTATCTAATTCAACCTGCTTATCCTGTGCAGGTTTAAGAACAACTGAAGTTAATGACATCAGGCCACCGATGATAATGGTCATTATGGCCGAAAATATTATGATATAAGTATTAGACTGTTGCACGTTTTAATCTCCTTTTTTTGTTAGCATCAACTACATAATAATCAATAAGTGGTGCGAATACATTCATAAAAAGAATGGCCAGCATTATACCTTCAGGATATGCAGGGTTCACAACTCTTATTATAACAGTTAAGACTCCAATAAGGAATCCATATATCCATTTTCCGGTTTCGGTTTGCGCCGCAGAAACAGGATCAGTCGCCATGAATACTGCACCGAAAGCTAGTCCTCCAGCTACGAGGTGGTAATGTGCAGGCATCATCATAAATGAATTTGCACCAACTACATTAAAAAGAAAGCCCATTGCCCATGCACCAAGAAAAACACTGACAATAATCTTCCAGCTTCCAACTCCTGTAGCTACTAGTATAAATGCTCCAATTAAACACATCAAAGCAGAAGTTTCACCGATACTTCCTGGAATTGTTCCAATAAACATATTCCAGAATGAAAACATTCCATCATACCAGTGACCGGCCATATCTGCCATCATATTAGTATTGTTGGCAACTGCACTTGCACCATATGCTAATACAGTAGCACCTGAAAAACCATCAACAGGTGTTGCATCTCCGAAATATGTCCAGACATCTCCAGATATATCGGAAGGATAGGCAAAATAAAGAAAAGCTCTTGCTGTCAATGCTACGTTTAGAATATTCATACCTGTGCCTCCAAATACTTCTTTTCCGATGATAACCGCAAAAGCAGTTGCAAGTGCTACTTGCCACAATGGAATAGAAGCCGGCATTATAAGAGGTATCAACATTCCTGTAACAAGATATCCTTCTTCAACCGGGTGGTTTCTAATTACACAAAATGTAAATTCAATACCTAATCCAACCGCATAGGAAACAACTATGATAGGAACAACTTTAATTGCCCCAAAAATAAATTTCTGTATAAAGTCAGCTTCAACGCCTGTAGCTATGTAGTGCTGGTGTCCTACATTCCACATTCCAAAAAGCAGACATGGAATTAAAGCGATAACTACAGTAAACATTACTCGCTTAAGATCTGTAGCATCTTTTATTTGCGTCCCTACTCTCCCAGTTGTTAGTTTAGGCCTGAAGAAAATTGTTCTGTGACCTTCATATAACGTATGAAACTTCTCGTATTTACCACCTTTTTCGAAAAGATGTTCTACTTTGTCAAAAGCATTCTGTAAAAACTTCATCTATTAACTGTTTCTAATTAATTCTATTCCATCTCTTAATATATGTTGCAAATCCTGTTTTGAAGGATCAATAAACTCACAAAGCGCAACATCTTCTTCAATTACTTCATAGATACCAAGTCCTTCCATATCATCAAAATCCTCCGCCATGATAGATTTGAATAAATATGTTGGAAGAACATCCATTGGCATTACTTCTTCAAAAGCACCGGATATTACAAATCCTCTTTCTTCCCCGTGAGTGTTTGTATCCGGAGCAAATTCCTTATTCTTATTTAGGAAAGAAAGCAATCCGAATGCTCTGTGAAAACTGATTTTTTTGGTGGATGGCTTGATCCAACCTAGAAATTCCTCCTGATCTCCTTCCGGAATTAGAGTAACCTGATTCTGATAAAAACCTAAATATCCGTCAAGACCTACATTTTCTCCTGTAAGTACGTTACCACTTATATATCTAACGTGATCAGACTTGACATTTCCCTGTACCAGTTTATTGATACAAGCTCCTGAGTATGTTTTAACAAAAGCTGGCGAACTGATTTCAGAGCCAGTGATAGCAACAAGCTTAGAAGAATCATATTTTCCTTCTAAAAACAAACAACCTATTTGTGCAACGCCTACTGGACTACAAGTCCAAATCAGATCTCCTTTATTAATTGGATCAATGTGATGGATTTGTATTCCCACGTTACCTGCCGGGTGTGGTCCGGAAACTTTATTTATTTGTACACCTTCTACTGAAGAGAAAATGGAAGATACTGCTTCGTTCCCATTAACGTTTAAATGAACTTTACCGTCAGTAAGTTTCTTCAGAACTTCTATTCCGGCTGCGAAATTATTTTCCTGACCTTGTAATAAAAACTCTGTTTTTGGTGCAAGTGGATTTGTATCAAAACAAGACACAAAAATTGACTTTGGTGTCTCATCAGGATTTGCTACAATTCCATATGGTCTTTGAATGATATGAGGCCAAACACCGCTTACTTTAAGCTGTTTTGTTATTTTTTCTTTTTCAAGATTCTTGATATCAGAAATAGAAAAGTTATCAAACTTCTCAAATACAACTTCCTTATCTGCCAGAATTTTAATTTCCAGTAGTTTTCTTTTATGTCCTCTCTTAACCTCTACTACTTCCCCACTAACAGGCGAAGTATACATTACTTCATCCATAGACTTTTCGTAAAGTAAGGGAGTTCCTGCTTTTACATTATCTCCTTCACTAACAAGGACTTTTGGTTTTTGAATGGAAACAAAATCGGTTGGTTTAAGAGCAAAAGTTTCGGGTTGCTCAATATCGACTATTTTCTCCTGAGCCTTTCCTGCCAGGTTGATGTCAAATCCCTTCTTTAACTTGATTGTTTGAGACATGTGTTTAATTAGGCGTCTTCTCTAAAATTGATCACAAAAATAACAAAAAAAAGTTCAAATGAAATGTTTGATCCATCCCAATAAAAAACTTAAAATTTACCCAAGATTTTAGATTTTTAATTATTAAGAACTAAAGAGTTCTTTATATGATCTGCAACTTGTTCCATCAACCATCTTGGAGTTGAAGTTGCACCACAAATACCAATTGAATCTTCTTCATTTATCCAATTCAAATCCAATTCGTTCTCATTTTCAATAAAGTAGCTTCTGTTATTAACTCCTTTGCATACCTGATAGAGAGCTTTCCCGTTTGAACTTTTCTTCCCGGAAACAAATAAAATAACATCGTGTTCAGCTGCAAATTTTTCCAGCTGAGGCTCTCTGTTACTTACCTGTCTGCATATACTATCGTTAGCACTAAAATCAATTGAGGTTGAATTGAGTGGTTTGCATTGATTTATTCTCGTCTCTATTTTTTCTTTTATATTGTAAAAGCCCTTGGTGCTTTTTGTGGTTTGACTAAATAAAGTAACTGGTTTTGTGAAATCAATTTTATCAAGATCTTCCTCTGATGTTACAATGATTGCTTTGTTATCTGTTTGACCTGTAAGTCCAATCACTTCCGCATGTCCCGGCTTACCATAGATCACAATTTGGCCCTTATTTTCATTTGTAGCATCAAAGGCATTTTTAACCCTGTTTTGTAATTTTAGTACCACAGGGCAGGAAGCATCTATCAACTCAATATTATTCTCAAGTGCTATTTTGTAGGTTTCAGGAGGCTCACCATGAGCTCTGATCAATACTTTGACGTCCCTGATATCCTTGAGGTCCTCCCGATCTATAATTCTTAGGCCTTTTTCATGAAGTCTTTTAACTTCCATACTGTTGTGGACAATATCACCAAGACAATAAAGGTTATTATTGTCAGCCAGTTCATCTTCAGCCATTTGAATGGCATACTCAACACCAAAACAATATCCTGAATTCTGATCTATTTCAACTCTCATTTTTCTTATCCTCTACTAATCTTACAATTTTTTTTACCTGCTCATCAAAAGTCAAATGCGTTGTATTTATTTCTACTGCATCATCTGCTTTAAACAATGGGCTTTCTTCTCTTTCGGAATCAATTTTATCTCTTTCTTTTAAATTAGATAATATTTCATTTAGTTCCGAATTTATTCCCTTTTCAAGTAACTCTTTATGTCTTCTTTTCGCTCTTTCTTCCATATCTGCAGTCATAAATATCTTAACATCTGCATCTGGAAAAACAACCGTTCCAATATCCCTGCCATCCATTACAATTCCATTTTGATCTGCAAAACTTCTTTGCTGTGCTACCATCAGATCCCTTACAGCTGCTATTTTAGCAATATTACTAACCTTTTGAGTGACTTTGTTTTCTCTTATTTCATTTTCAATATTCTCTCCGTTGAGAAATATTGACTGCTGTTTAGATGTATTATCGATCTTAAAAACAATGTGTATATCCGGGAGGTTTTTTTGAACTTCATTTATATCCTGAACATCAATCTTATTTCTGAGCATGTAAAGTGTAACAGCCCTGTACATCGCTCCGGAATCGATATATGTAAAATCAAGCCTTTTAGCCACCTCTCTGGCAGTGGAACTTTTTCCGGTTCCTGAAAATCCATCTATTGCGACTTTGAAGCTTTTCATTAACAATCTTTTACCGGACAGGGAATTGGTTTACCTTTTTTGATTTTACCTTTATATGATCTGGAAGGGTTTTTCTTACAACTCTGAATACTTACAGATGAAAATAAAAGTAAACTGCTTAAGAAAAATATCTTTAAAAAACTTCTTAACCTCATTTTAAAAACTTTCAGTTTCTACAGATCTGTCGATCTTACGCACTAAACCCTGTAAAACTTTGCCGGGACCAGACTCAACGAATCTAGTAGCTCCATCCCCTATCATTGCCTGGACACTCTGAGTCCATCTAACGGGACTAGTTAGTTGCTTAATAAGATTTTCCTTGATTTTGGCTATATCAGTATGTCCTTTTGCATCAACGTTTTGATAAATCGGGCAAATAGGAGTTTTGATTTCTGTGTTTGTTATTGCTGCAGCTAATTCTTCTCTGGCAGGTTCCATCAGTGGCGAGTGAAAAGCACCACCTACCGGAAGTAAAAGTGCTCTCTTTGCACCCGCTTCAGAAAGTGATTCGCAAGCTATTTTTACTGCATTTGTTTCCCCTGAAATCACCAACTGACCAGGACAGTTATAATTCGCAGCTACAACCACACCTTCAGTTTTTTCGCATATTTCTTCAACAACATGATCGTCAAGACCTAAAACTGCTGCCATAGTAGAAGGACTAGCTTCACAAGCTTTTTGCATAGCCATTGCTCTTTTATATACCAATTGGAGACCGTCTTCAAATGATAATCCACCTGCAGCTACTAATGCCGAAAATTCACCAAGTGAATGTCCGGCTACCATGTCCGGGTTAAAACCCTCTTTAACCATGGCATTGACAACACTATGAATAAAAATCGCCGGCTGTGTTACTCTGGTTTGTTTCAACTCTTCATCAGAGCCTTCAAACATAATTTTCGAAATTTCAAAGCCAAGAACATCGTTAGCAATCAGGAATAATTGTTTAGCTTTTTCTGAACTATCGAATAATTCTTTACCCATACCCGAAAACTGGGCTCCCTGTCCCGGGAATACAAATGCATTCATAAGTTTTAGATTTTA
>CAYTFO010000011.1:31547-37354 GCA_964437135.1 uncultured Roseivirgaceae bacterium
AAAGTGCAAAAGTAGGAAACGGATTACGAATCAAGAAATTTAGCTTTTAAATCAGGAGTTGGGATTCTGCAAACATCTCTTTTTCCAAACCAGGAATACCTATACCTGGCCACTATGTCATATATGAAATCTCGGATACCTACCGGAATGAATCTAAAATAATAAAAGAATTTCCATGGACTGCCCAGGTTCTTTGCTATCTTCAATACAGCTTCACTTTTAGAATAAACTTTACCATCATCAAGTAAAATAATACTATGAAGTTCATCGGGGTTTATATTTTTTGGCGATAAAATTTCTTTTGCTTCTGCTGATTGCAGGGAAGAAAACATATATTTATTTTCTGAGTCCCTGTCTATGATAAAATTGACAGCTCCATTGCACAAGTTGCACACCCCATCAAAAAATATGACTGACTTTGATTCTACTTTAATATTTGAACCCATCCATTATAAGTTTTCTCACTTTCAGAGGTCTCAAGCACATCAAATGTTACATCAGCTACATAATAATATACTCCGGCTGGAAGTTCCAAATTATCATTTGTTCTTCCATCCCAGTTGATCAATAAACTTTTTTCTGGTTCATTATCCAAATCATAAACCTGCTTCCCGGTTCTGTCAAAAACTCTAAACTGAACAGATTTTATAAATCGTGGACATTCGGACTGGTCAAAATCAGGAATGTTATTGGAAGACCCCGAGTATTTAGGAGTAAATGTGTCATTTATACCATCACCATTGGGTGTAAAAGCATTAGGTAATATAAAATTCGGACAATTGTCCACGCAGATTGTTTCTGAGAATGTACTTTCATTTTTTGATCTATCCACAACTGTGATCTTATAACATCCTTTATAAGAATTTAATCCTGTATGTTGGTAGAAGAATTCTGAAGTACTATCCAGCAAAATGAAATCTTCTTCCAAACCTGACAGACTAAAATAAATTCGATAAAGCACAGCATCATCATCACATGAGGGATCAAAACTCTGTTCCCATTCAATAGTATTTTCAAACTGATTGAAATCACAGGAAACATTTGCTAGTTCCGTTTCACAATCAAAACCTTCATTTACAAAAACATTTATCACTTCGCAAGGTGCAAAATTATCATTCGGCTGTGCACACGCAATTTGAGATCTATTAATCAGTGGTTCCGGTAAAATCGGGTTATCATAACTTCCGTATGTTACTACATAATAGCAGTATTCAATGTCTTCATCCGGTACGATATTATTGAAATCACCATCATCTACATATCTGAAACCTTGCTTTGTTACATCTACAGAATCTATTAGAACTAATGCAGTTGTATCCGAATCCAAAACGTGATTTCTGTATATATAATGGTATGGATACTCCTCCATAACTAATGACCATGGGACATTGGCTGTCCATTCTAATTCAATTGCCTGAAGTAAAGGAGTGGGCCTTAAGTTTACTGTCGATGCAACAGCTGAAACATCCACAAAATTTAGTCCGTTATCAAAAAGATCAATTTGGTATGAAAATGATAAGCCATCTGTGTCAAGTCCATTGTCATTTATGGTGGTATCTGAAATTTTTTCCAAAATCAATTGAGGTTCTCCAAGAAAATCACCTTGTGACCTTTGCACATCATAGCTGTAAGGTGGTGGAAATGTAGAACTATCAATCTCATAGGGCGGAGTCCATCTTACATTAACAATACCGGCATTATCAGATGTAGACACAACATCCACATTTGTTATTACGGGAGCATCCACTTCCAATGTCTGACAGGATTCATCCGAAACAATACTTTCCCCTGCACCCGGTAAAGGAAAAGTTGCTACTAGTCGGTAACAATATTTGGCTCCAGGTGCCAGTCCATTATCCAGATAGCTGGTTTGATTGGTTGGTACTTCTTCGATAAGTTCATAACCTGCTGTTGCAGGCATTCCAACTATGCAACTATCATCCGAAATCTCAAAATCCCCAACTCTTCTCCATATTTGAATCGTTTGTGCATTGGGACATGAATAGGAATCCCAATCCAGTCTCATACTTCTACCTGTTTCTACAGAAGTTTGTAGCCCGGTAGGTTTTGGTCCAATGACCTGTATTTGAAGAGTTTCAAAATTTACTTGAGAGGGGCCTCTACATTCACCCCCTGAAGGGTCATCTGTTGCTTTGAATTGAACTTCATATGGCCTGGCTCTGACGTGTCCGCATACTGTACTCCATTCAAAGGATAAAACCCCCGGACTGGTCTGGAATGAAGGCGGATTCGGCGAGAATTGAGCACTGCTATTTAATTCAAAAGGTCCCCCAAATGCTTCAATTTTAACATTATCGCCATCAGGATCAGAAGCTAATATTAGCCTCTCTACCTTTTCATTTGCTACTACACATACATCATCAGGTAATTGTAATTCGGGCTTTTGGTTGTCCCCTTCATAAATGATAATTTGCATGTCACGTGTGACGTATCCCAGTCGATAATATATTCCATCAATATTTTTCCATTCCACTACTCTGAAAGCCAGGTTATATTCTGAACAATTATCGGCACAGCCCTGACAGTCCTGTCCTGTGAGTGTTAAAATATCACCAGGCGCATCCCATATTAGATTTCCGTTAAGATCTAGTGTGAGTGTAGGGATCGAACCAGACTCACTACCAGTGGAATAATCAGTATAAAATTCAGGCGCTATAACTTCTCTATAGTTGAATACCTCTTCGGTTACATTTCTTCGAGGTATAGTGAATTCGTACGAAAGGCTGTCTCCATCTATATCAAATGCTCCGGGATTATGAATGAAAGTGACACCTGGAATACCTTCATCTATTGGAGGGACAGTCAAAATGGGTGTATTATTAACCCCAAAAAAAGGATCGATAATAATAAGCGTCTCAGTGTAAAATGCAGTATTTACACTATTGTCCATATTGGCAATGCCCGCGTTTCGAAATTCTTCCCTGTAGCTAACTATGTAACTATTTGGAGCCTGGTAGGTATGAATTACCTTAAATTCTGCTTTAACAATATTTCCGGTAATGGGAGTTTCTGTTATTCGGAAGCCATCCTGGCTGCCATCGATAGAATTCCCATCGCCAAACTCAAAAACACCACCTCCAAACCTGATTCCTGAATCCGTATCCCGATATCCAATAAATGTAAACTCGTATGTAAAAGTGATATTATCAATTCTCCTCGCAATGATCTCCCCGGCTCTGATGTGTGTAGCAAAAGAATCGATCGAAATCATAATACTGATTGTCACCAATATTATTTTTAATATCCTCATTTTATCTTTTTGTAAACAGTTTTTTAACCGCTTTTTCATTTCCGTTATTATCGAATAATTTAACGAAGTATAAACCATTTTCAATATTATCCGACAGAATTATTTGATTGTTAACTGCCTGGGCACTTTTATCCAATATCAGTTGACCACTTATGTTTATTAGTGTAAATCTAAAGAATGAAGGTTTGGTTTCATTGAAATCCAGATAAATAACATTTTTTGCGGGATTAGGATAAATAACTACATCATCCAATTCTTTGTTTACAGATAAAATTTCATCCACCAAATCCTCACAATTATTTTCTGAAATATTAAAATAACCATTCAAAATATAGGTTGTGTCATTTCGCTTAATTTGAAATGGAAAGTGAATGTTATTCTCTTCAACATTATAAAGAAGACTATAATTGTGTTCACCTGGATTAATGTGGCTATCCATAAATTTTGCAGAAGGTATATCATTCACTGAAATAAGTGAAGAAAGCGTTTTGCGACTGAAAAAGTATTGCTCTTCTGTTGTCAGTGTCAACTCTACTGGTTCTAAATCATCATAGCAATAATTATATCTGCTTACTAAATCGAAAGTTTCGTAGGGACCTATTTCAAAATTGATATCTACAAGAGTTCTGGAAAGCTCAATATCCGGGTCAGATTTACTGTACTCTTTCACTTCAAATGCCACATTGTAGTAAGTCAAAACATCGAAAAGTCTGATATCTCCAATTTCGTTCCAAAATAATGACCCATTTAATTTATCAATCTTAAATATGGGTTTTGCGGATTCTGGATCAGAATAAAATTCACGATCTTGCGGGAATTTATATGAAATTATAGATGATCTGGAACCTGACATAGGTTCAGTAAGATTATATCTCAAAATATCACCATCTGAATCTTCAAATTCAAAATTTGAGAAAAGAGATGAGCCATAACCTGCCTTAAATGACGGTAAAAAATGTATCTGAGGAGAAGCCTGATTTTGAAAAAACGGATCGATGACAAATCGGTGATAAATATGGAAATTATCATTCCCGGTTGAACTTAAATTGATAGAAGATGAACGGCCATCTGAATAACTCACAGTATATTCACCTGGAGCTGCAAATGTATAATTTCCAGTGTATTTAAAATAGTAGGCATTTTCCTCCAGCTGCCTCTCACTACTTTTTGAAATTTTTACTGTATCCGAATCATTCAATATTAAATAAGGTTTTGCTCCAAATGGACTTGTCAACAAATAATGTAAAGTAAATTTATATGTAAGTCCATCATTCTTTTCGTGGGTTATAAATCCTCCAATTAAATGAGAGCTATATGGTAAAGAACATGTAAAAACTAATAAAGCGGTTACAAAATATTTTCTCATCATAATTAACAAAACATTATTACTTCACATTATGTATTGCTTGCAATGATTATTGATTTCAAGTTTAGATTGATAATAAATAGAAATTTCGATTGCAAGGCAACTATTCGGACTTTACCTTTACCGAAAAACAATTTGAAATTGCAATAACACTATGAGTTGGCTAACAAAAACGTTAACAAGCACAATTGGAAGAAAACTGATCATGTCGTTGACAGGTATCTTTCTGATTTTATTTTTAGTGGTTCATCTTGCGGGAAATCTCCAACTTTTGAAAGATGACGGAGGTATGGCTTTCAATATCTATGCAAAGTTTATGACATCTAATCCGCTAATTAAAACCACATCTTACCTGCTTTATGCAACATTTCTTATTCACATTTTCTTATCCCTCAGATTGACAATTCAAAACAGAAAAGCGAGAGGTAGTGTGGGATATGCTGTAAATGGAGCTTCAAAAAGTGTAACATGGAATTCCAAGAATATGGGTCTATTGGGAACAATAGTTTTTATTTTCCTGGTGATACATATGAGAAATTTCTGGTATGAAATGCATTGGGGAGGGATAAATAAAGTCACCTATGATGGAGCAGAATATAAAGACTTATATACTGTAGTATATGCTGCTTTTGGACAACTCTGGTACGTAGTATTGTATGTTGTAGCAATGGCAGGACTGGCATTCCATTTATATCATGGATTTCAGAGTTCGTTCCAATCACTTGGAATCAACCATAAGAAATACACTCCTGCGATAAAATTCGTCGGAGTTGCATTTTCAATTGTAATACCGGGATTATTTGCAATCATCCCTATATATATGTTTTTGATCTAACTGAAGAGTTTTAAGATATGATTTTAGATTCTAAAATGCCTGACGGTCCCTTAGAGGAAAAATGGACCAGACATAAATTCGCATTGAAGCTGGTGAATCCGGCAAACAAAAGAAAATACGACATCATCGTTGTAGGAACTGGTCTTGCCGGTGCTTCTGCTGCTGCATCACTTGCTGAACTGGGATATAATGTAAAAGCATTTTGCTTTCAGGATAGCCCGAGGAGAGCTCACAGTATAGCTGCACAAGGCGGAATTAATGCCGCCAAAAACTATCAAAATGATGGAGACTCGGTTTTCAGATTGTTTTATGACACCATTAAAGGAGGTGACTAT
>CAYTFO010000012.1:0-7501 GCA_964437135.1 uncultured Roseivirgaceae bacterium
ATACACAGAGCACTGCGGACGATTCTCCGTATGAATACTCATTAATTGGAGAAAAACCTGTTTTTCCTTACAACCTGGCAGAGTCAGAGAATGGATTGGAAGCCATTTTAAATACACCATTCGGCAACGATCTTGTGCTGGAATTTGCTAAATCGGCAGTTAAAGGTGAAAACCTTGGAGAAGATGATGTGACTGACTTCCTCGCGGTTAGTTTTTCTTCAACTGATTACGCAGGTCACATATATGGTACAAGATCTATTGAAATACAGGATATCTATCTTAGACTTGACAGAAATATTGCAGAGCTACTACAGTTTTTGGATGAAAATGTAGGTTCTGATGAATATGTAGTATTCCTGACATCAGATCACGGTGTAGTTGATGTACCGGCTTATTTGACGGATAATAAGTTTCCAGCTGGATATATTAATGGAAGAAGAGCCCAGGGAGCCCTTAAATATTTAATAGAAAGTAAATATGGTGCAGGTGATTGGATTCGCCATATCGATCGAGAACAGATATTTCTAAATAGACAATTGATAAAGGAAAAAGGTATAGACCTAAGGGAATTTCAGGAGTATCTTAGGCTTGAATTACTCTCTACTTCAGATGAGATTTCAGAAATATTCACCTCTTTTGAGCTTAGTGCCCGAAATATGACCGATCCAATAGCAATGAGGATACAAAACGGATTCAATGCTACAATGTCAGGGGATTTATTTATGGTATTCAAACCGGCATACCTTGCTTCGGATTCTAGAAAAGGAACTTCTCATGGCTCTGCATATAATTATGACTCAAATATTCCTGTTATATTCTATGGTAAAAACATCCCCAAAGGTAAAAGTGTGCGACCAGTAAATATTACAGATATCGCCCCTACGATTTCTATGTACCTTGACATTCCTTTGCCAAATGCTTCAACAGGTGTTCCATTAGAAGAGATTTTCGATGAATAAATTTGGTATCATATTCGATATGGATGGTGTTATTGTCAACAATAACAGCTACCATTATATGGCCTGGGAAAAACTTTTTTCAAAGTATGGGAAAACCCTAAACCCAAACATATACCGGGAAAGTATGAATGGAAGAACTTTATCTGAAATTGTGGATTTTATGTTTTCAGAACATATGGACCCGGGTAAAGTAAGGGAAATTGGTCTGGAAAAAGAGACTATGTACCGCAAACTATACCAACCATTTTTAGCTCCTTCAAAAGGCTTGTACAGTCTCCTTAGTGCAGCTCAGGAGAATAACATTCCTATGGTAGTAGGTACCAGTGCTCCGGTGGAGAATGTAGATTTTACAATGAATGGTTTAGGCATTAGACATTATTTCAAAAATATTCTCGACGAAAGAAGCGTAACAAAAGGTAAACCAAACCCCGAGATTTACACAATGTGTGCAGCTGCAATCAATATACCTAACAGCAACTGCGTGGTTTTTGAAGATGCTATATCAGGAATTAAAGCAGGGAAGGCTGCTGGATCCAAAGTTATAGGAGTTGCGAGTTCACATAAGGCAGAGGAGTTAACTGCAGATCTGATTATTAATGATTTTACAGAAATCACTCTGGAGCAAATTGAAAAACTCATATTTGGATGATGAAGATATTTAGTTCGGTAGGCCTTATATTGATTTTTGCAACATGTTTTTCTCAGGATCTGCGTATTGCTAAGCTAAAATATGATGGAGGTGGTGATTGGTATGCAAATAAAACTGCGCTTCCAAATTTGATCGAATTTTGTAATAAAAACCTGGGTACTAATATCGATAAGGATGAGGATATTGTAGAAGCAGGGAGTCCGGATATATTTTTATATCCTTATGTGTATATGACAGGTCATGGAAACGTTATGTTTTCGGATAAAGAGGCTGAAAACCTGAGGAATTATCTACTGTCAGGAGGATTTCTTCATATAGATGATAACTATGGTCTGGACCCATTTATCAGGGTCGAAATTAAAAAAATATTCCCAAATAAAGATTTTGTTGAAGTTCCTTTTGAGCATCCCATTTATCATCAAAAATACAACTTTAATGAAGGGTTGCCTAAAGTTCATGAACATGATGGAAATCCTCCACAGGGCCTTGGTATCCTACATGAAGGCAGAATAGTTGCTTTCTATTCATATGAATCAGATTTAGGAAATGGATGGGAGGATCAAATCATCTATAATGATCCTCAGGAGGTTCGTATTTCAGCTCTGAAAATGGGGGCAAATATTATATCTTACGTATTCAGTGATACACAATAATTATAGGTTCATTCAATAAAATAAATGAATGAAATATATCATATTTTGAAAGCGCTTCCATCATAGTAAATTTAATATTAGGTCGGCATATTTAGATAATTTAATCTAATCCCGATATGCCTGAAAATAAAGTTGGCCTATACCGTATTAATCAGGATGACTTAAAGTCCTTATTTGATCATTTTAAGCAATTACATTGTAAAATAATCGGACATATTTATCGAGATGGAGCTCTCATGCTCGATGAAATTGACTCCTTTGAAGAAATGGCCAAAGGTTATGATGCCATTCAGAATGCAGGAAGTTTTAGATTGGAGAAAAAGGATAATGAGTCTTTCTTTCAATACACAGTTGGTCCTCAATCTTTTAAAAAGTATTTATATCCACCGAAACGTAAGCTTTGGTCTGCTGAAAAAGATGGTAAAACATTTAAAATTCAGAAGAATAAAGAAAAGCCAGCTAAAATGGTCTTTTGGGGAATTCGAAGTTGCGAAATAAAAGCTATTGAAATACTTGATCGAATATTTATAAAAGGTGAATATGTAAATGATTGGTATAAGGAAGCAAGAGAAAAGCTCGTAATGGTTGGAGTAAATTGCACAAACCCTTCCGCAACCTGTTTTTGTACCACAACCAGAAGTGGACCTAAAATAAAAACAGATTATGATATTGCTCTAACCGAATTAATAGAGAAAGAAAAGCTGAGTTATATTATCTCAATACCAGAACATGCAAAATCCTTGAATATTAATAATAAGGAATGGAAAAAAGCGAACAAAGAAGAAATCGATCAGGCTGAAGAAAGAATTGCACAGGCTGCAGATAAAATGAAATTAAAATTTCAGCCACAGGATGCAGTCCAGACACTGAAGAATAATCTTGAACATTATCATTGGGAAGAAGTCGCAGCAAAATGTTTAAGTTGTGCAAACTGTACTTTAGTCTGTCCTACATGTTTTTGTTCAACTGTTGAAGATATCACAAGTCTTACCGGAGATCATTCCGAAAGGTGGATCAAATGGGATTCATGTTTCAACATTGATCATTCATATATCCATGGAGGTAATATAAGAAAATCAATCAAATCCAGATACCGACAGTGGTTGATTCACAAGTTTTCAACATGGTATGATCAATATGGAACTTTTGGGTGTGTAGGCTGCGGAAGATGTATTACCTGGTGTCCGGTAGGAATTGATCTAACTGAAGAATTTGCTAAGATAAAATCAGACAAAAATGAATAGTATAAAGACTTTATTTGACCTGCTAAGAGTTCATCCTTTTTTCAAGGAATTAACAGATGAACAGGTTGATTTTGTTTCCGGATGTGGCAAAAACGTTCATTTCAAACCAGGAGAGTTTTTAGGTAAAGAAGGAGAAGCTGCTGATCATTTTTACATCATTAAGTCCGGAAAAGTAGCAATTCAGTTAAACCATCCTTTGCAGGGCCCCCTAACTATTGGAAGTCTTGGGGAAAATGAAATAGGTGTGTTCAGTTGGATCATACCACCTTACAGGATGAATTTTGATCTAAAAGCAATTGATCATACTTCAGTAATTCAACTAGATGGAAAATGCTTACGAAAGAAATGTATGGATGATCCTGTACTTGGGTTTAAGCTAATGCAGCAAGCTGCCATAGTCATGCAAAAAAGATTGATGAACAGTAGATTACAGTTATTAGATGTATACAGTTCAAGAGTATAGTAAAGAAACAAAAAGGAACGAAGATCAACTGGAAACTATGGTTCCTATCCTATATAGGGTAATTGAAAAAAGAGTTGAAAATACAAATTTGATTACCCTTGCTTTTGAACCAGCCGGAGAAGAGAAAATTGAGCCTTTAAAACCGGGTCAGTTTAACATGATATACATCTTCGGATTAGGAGAGATCCCAATCTCAGTAAGTAGCTTATTGGCTCCTTATCCAATGATAACACACACTATACAGGATGTTGGAGCAATATCACATGCTTGTTGTGAATTATCCATTGGAGATGAGGTAGGAATCAGGGGTCCTTTCGGCAATCCATTTCCGGTTGAGGATGCTAAATTTAAAGATGTAATTATTCTGGCAGGTGGAGTGGGGTTTGCTCCTTTACGTCCTATGATTGAATACATCGCATATGAACGTGATGATTATGGAGAAGTGAATTTTCTTTATGGGACAAGAGATCCCAGCGGTATTTTATTCCATCAGGATATCATCTCTTTACAGTCAGATCCATCCATAAATTTTCAGATTACAGTTGACCATTCATACAAAAACTGGCGGGGAAATGTTGGGGTAGTTACCAGTCTTCTTGATAAAGCTGAATTCAATCCAAAAAATACTATGGCTTTTGTCTGCGGACCTGAAATTATGATGAGATATGGAACTTATGAGTTAATTGACTGGGAGATTCCTGAGGAAAACATATTTCTGTCAATGGAAAGAAATATGAAGTGTGCATTAGGTCATTGTGGACATTGCCAATATGGACCGCATTTTGTTTGTAAAGAAGGTCCCGTGTTTAGTTACCCATCTATCCGTAAATACCTCAATATTTTTGAAATATGAAGAGTGAAAAAATTAAACTGGCTGTTTGGAAATTTGCATCTTGTGACGGTTGTCAGCTTTGTATTCTGGACTGCGAGGACGAACTTTTAACTTTAGCTGAAAACATAGAAATTGCTTATTTCCCGGAAGCTACCAAAACTATTCTGGAGGGCCCTTACGATATATCACTGGTTGAAGGCTCCATTACTACCCCTCATGATGCTTTAAGAATTCTGGAAATCAGAAAAAGTTCAAAGAAGCTAATAAGCATTGGCGCATGTGCTACTTCTGGCGGAATTCAGGCACTTCGAAACTATATAAATGTATCTAAATACATCAACGCAGTCTATGCAAAACCAAAGTATATCCAAACGCTGGAAACCTCCTCTCCTATTTCAGATCATGTACATATTGATTACGAATTACGAGGATGCCCAGTCAATAAATATCAATTGCTGGAAGTTTTAGGTTCATTTATGATCGGAAAGAAACCTAATATACCAAACACCAGTGTTTGCAATGAGTGTAAAATAAATGGAAATCCCTGTGTTGCTGTAGCCAGAAATTTACCTTGTCTTGGACCGGTTACCCACGCGGGTTGTGGGGCATTATGCCCTCATTACTATAGAGGATGTTTTGGTTGTTATGGACCAAGGGAAAACTCGAATAATGAAGCGCTTGCTGATTACCTGGAAAGCAATGCAAATACCTCTGAAGAAATAGTCAGGTTATTTAGAAACTTCTGCGCAGGTTCAGAAGAATTTTCAAGAATAAGTCAAAAGTATTATGATAAACACACAAGATAATAGGATCATAAAATTTGATTATATAGCAAGAGTTGAAGGAGAAGGTTCTTTTTATGTCAAATTAAAAGACAACCAGGTCGAAGAGGCCAGACTGAAGATTTTCGAGCCCCCTCGTTTTTTTGAAGGTTTTCTTAAAGGAAGGTCTTATGAAGAGGCTCCTGATATTACAGCCAGAATTTGCGGTATTTGCCCTGTGGCCTATCAAATGAGTTCTGTTCATGCAATGGAAAACATTTTCGGATACAAAATGCACCCGGTTATTCGTGAACTTAGACGTCTTTTATACTGTGGAGAATGGATTGAGAGTCATGCATTACATACTTTCATGCTTCATGCACCTGATTTTTTAGGTTATCCAGATGCCTTACAAATGGCAAAAGATCATAAAGAATGGGTAGAAAAAGCCCTTAAGCTTAAAAAAACCGGAAACGATATAGTAAATATTCTTGGAGGCCGTGAAATACATCCTATTAATGTAAAAGTTGGTGGTTTTTACAGGTATCCCCAAAAATCCGAGCTTAAAGATCTTCATTATAGATTGCACGAAGCATCTGACATTGCATATAAAGCAACTTTGTGGTTTTCAACACTTGAATATCCTGATTTTAATGAACCTTATGAGTTTGTCTCTCTGTCTCATGAAAATGAATATCCAATGAATGAAGGGAAACTAATTTCAAGCAAGGGTTTGGAAATAGATGTTAATAAGTATGAAGATCATTTTACAGAGGAACATATGCATTACAGTACTACACTTCATACAGTACTTAATAAAGATGATAATCGGAAATTTTTCACCGGACCTCTCGCGAGATTTAATTTAAACTTTGATAAACTTCCTGAAAATGTAAGAGTACTTGCTAATAAAGCAGGTGTGGTCCCTCCTGTAAATAATCCTTTTAAAAGCCTTATTGTACGGATGATCGAAACCTATTATGCGTGCAATGAAGCGATAAGAATTATAGAAAATTATAAGTATACTGAAAATCTAAATGATTCTGTAAAAGTAAAAGCTGGTATTGGCAGATCTGTAACTGAAGCTCCAAGGGGAATTCTTTTTCACAGGTATGAACTGGATAATACTGGCCTCATTAAGAATTGCCGAATTGTTGCTCCAACAAGTCATAATCAAAGAATAATTGAAGATGACCTCAAGAGGTTGGTTAACCAATTCCACGAATTGGAGGATGATCAATTGACAGAAAAATGTGAACAGTCAATCCGAAATTATGATCCGTGTATTTCCTGTTCAACTCACTTTCTGAAGCTAAATATTGATCGTGAATAAAATCGATCTGATTATAGGCGTAGGAAATCAAACCAAAGGTGATGATGCGATAGGGATATACATAATAGACCAGTTGAAAGAAAAAAATGTTCCAGCTGAAATGCTTATTAAGCTCAGTGGTGATATTTCCAGGATACTTGATTATTGGGAAAACAAGAATATAATTTTGATTGATGCGATTTATTCAGATCAACTAAGTATAGGTCAGATTTGGGAATCAAATGATATCAATCAGGTTTTCGATCAAAATGAATGGACATCTTTTCAGCATGGTTTGGGATTGAATGAAACACTTGGTTTGGCTATCGCGACTAATAAACTACCTTCCAGCTTACATTTTTTTGGAATTTGTGGTAAATCCTGGAAAGTAGGAATACCAATTTCCTATGCGGTTGTATCTAGTTCTCAGCAGGTTATGAATACTATCATAACCAACCTCAACTTTTAAGAAAAGAAATGTCAGTTTTTTCTCTATTTGGAGTCATTTTTTTTAGCTCTCAACTCCTCTAATATCACGGTATATTCAAAACTTTATTTTTTATGGGAACAGTAGACGTAAATATTAAAAGAGCCTATAAGTTCGGAAACAATAATGCCGACGGTAATG
>CAYTFO010000012.1:7511-26919 GCA_964437135.1 uncultured Roseivirgaceae bacterium
TAATGCCAGCATGAAACCACTTTTAGGCGGTAAAGGTGCCAACCTGGCTGAAATGAGCCGTATTGGATTACCAGTACCTCCAGGATTCACCATCACTACTGATGTTTGTACAGAATATCATGAACTTGGAAAAGATAATACCATCCGAATTCTGAAAAATGAAGTAGTCGAAGGACTCCACTTTATTGAACAAATTATGGATGCAAAATTTGGAGATAAAGAAAGCCCTCTCCTACTATCTGTTAGATCAGGAGCAAGGGATTCAATGCCCGGAATGATGGATACTGTTCTAGACATTGGTTTAAATGACAAAGTAGTATATGCGCTTGCAGAAAAGTCTGGAAAACCAAGATTTGCATGGGATTCATATAGAAGATTTATCCAAATGTATGGTGATGTTGTAATGAAAGTAAACAGATACACTGTACAGGAAAATGATGTATTTGAAGAAATCCTTGAAGAAATCAAAAGTGAAAGAAATGCAGCAACTGATCACGATTTGAATACTGAAGATCTTCAGGAAGTCGTACATAGATTCAAAAAGAAAATAAAAGAATTAACAAATACAGAATTTCCACAGGATCCAATGACACAACTGTGGAATTCAATAATTGCAGTATTTGAAAGCTGGCATACACCCAGAGCAATTGTTTATAGAAGATTAAATCATATTCCTGAAGATTGGGGTACTGCGGTAAACGTTCAGGCAATGGTATATGGAAATATGGGCGACCATTCTGCATCAGGAGTAGCATTTACAAGAGATGCTGCAACCGGTGAAAATATGTTTAATGGAGAATACCTTATTGATGCTCAGGGAGAAGATGTTGTATCAGGTGTAAGAACCCCTCAGCAAATTACTCTTGAAGGATCAAAAAGATGGGCAAAACTAGCTCAGGTCACAGAAGAAGAAAGAGCTGAAAAATTCCCTTCTCTTGAAGAATATATGCCTACTGTTTACTCTGAATTGGTTTCATTCGAAGAAATGCTTGAAAATCATTTTAAAGAAATGCAGGACATTGAATTTACTATTCAGGAAAATAAACTTTGGATACTTCAGACCAGAAACGGTAAAAGAACTGGTGCTGCCATGGTGAAAATTGGAATCGATATGCTGGATGAAGGTAAAATCGATGAAACAATGCTTATCAAAAGAATGATTCCTGAAAAAATCAATGAACTACTTCACCCGATTTTTGATTCCGCTGAACTTAAAAAAGCAAATATTATCGCAAAAGGTTTACCTGCTTCTCCGGGTGCAGCTTCAGGTCAAATAGTGTTCTATTCAGATGATGCTTTAAACTGGAAAAAAGAAGGGAAAGATGTTCTTTTGGTTAGAGTTGAAACATCTCCTGAAGATTTAGCAGGTATGGATGCTGCAAAAGGCATACTAACTGCCAGAGGAGGAATCACATCACATGCTGCAGTAGTAGCGAGAGGAATGGGTAAATGCTGTGTATCAGGCGCAGGATCTCTCGTAATTGATTATGAAAAGAAAACAGTTAGAGTTGATGGCGAATCACTAAAAGAAGGTGACTGGCTGTCTATTGAAGGAAATACCGGTTACGTCTATGCTGGAAAAATAAAAACTAAAAACCCTGAATTAACAGGTAATCTTGAAAGACTAATCAATATTGCGGACTACTACACTAAAATGAAAGTCCATGCTAACTGTGATACTCCTCATACTGCTCGTATGGCCAGAAAATTTGGTGCCGAAGGTATTGGTCTTTGCAGGACAGAGCACATGTTCTTTGAAGGTGAAAGAATTATTGCAATGAGAGAAATGATCCTATCTGAGGATACAGAAGGAAGAAAGAAAGCTCTCAATAAACTCTTACCAATGCAAAGAAGCGACTTTGAAGGTATTCTGGAAGCAATGGAAGGTTACCCGGTAACTATTAGGTTGCTAGACCCACCTTTGCATGAATTTTTGCCTAAGGATGAAGCAAGTCAGAAAGAAATGGCAAAACTGCTTAATGTTACTGTTGAAAAAATCCAGGATATGGTTAAAAACCTTGAGGAAGTTAACCCAATGCTTGGACATAGAGGATGTAGATTGGGTAATACATATCCGGAGATTACTGAAATGCAGGCAAAAGCAATTATTGAAGCTGCATTGAATCTGAAAGCAAAAGGTATAAAAACCAAACCTGAAATAATGATCCCATTGGTAGGGACTGTCAATGAGTTCAAGATGCAATACGATGTTGTAAGAGAAGCAGTGAAATCTGTATTCATAGAAAGACATGACCAGATTGAATACAAAATTGGAACCATGATTGAAATTCCAAGAGCGACATTGGTTGCAGATCAAATTGCTCGCTATGCTGAATTCTTCTCATTTGGTACAAATGACCTTACTCAAATGACTCTTGGATATTCCAGAGATGATGTAGGTAAATTCCTTCCGGTTTATCTGGAAAAAGGAATACTTGAAGAAGATCCTTTCCAAACTTTAGATGTTGAAGGTGTAGGACAACTTGTAAATGCCGGAGTAGAGAGAGGAAGAAGATCCCGACATGACCTTACTGTAGGTATATGTGGAGAGCATGGTGGTGATCCAAAATCCATTGCTTTCTGTCATAGAGTCGGAATGAATTATGTTAGCTGTTCTCCATACAGGGTACCAATAGCAAAAATTGCTGCTGCTAAAGCTTACCTTGAAGGTTAACTAAAATGAAAAGCCGAATTTTCATTCGGCTTTTTTTATTACCACTATAAAAGTGATAACCTACCTACCTATATCAAAACAACCATTATGATCTTCCTTTCGGACGTATAGTTCTTTCTGTAGTTTCTCCTCCCCTTGTAACCAATACTAAATTGTCACATTCTCCATCACCATAGTCTATAATAGTCTCTGCTCCATCTATTGTAATAACTTTTTGCCCGCTAACCGGTATGAATACTCTTGAACATGCTCTTTTAAATACAAGAGTTTCTGTGATTTCAATTAAGTAATCTGAACCTTCTCTGTTTACTCCAAAAGCTTCTCCGGATACAGTTGCAGAGTCTTCTAAAACATTTCGCGCTCTAAACCAGGTTCGCGTGTGATTTGCTTCTCTTGTGGCAAAAGTCCCATCAGTAAATGTGATTTTTCCACCGGTCAAAATGATATTAAATGTTGGACTATCACTAAACGACTCTGAAATATTAGTAACAGAACGAGTTCCTTCAACTCTGTTTCCATCTAATGAAAAGCCTTCTAATGTAACTACTCTGCTTGAACCGGGCTCAAATCTTCTTCCAGAGTATTGAATATTGATTTTACCTGCACGGATTCTGCCACCGGGTCCCTCACATCCATCTCCATAATCAATGATTACTGTATTGGTTGCAGTATCATGTTCGACAATAGCGCAATCCAGAATCCGGTCTCTTTCCCTTCTTGCTCCTTCAGTGTCGATTTCCTCTAAACTTGCATCTGAAATTATATCGATATCTTCAAATGCTGATTCAAGTGTTGCTTCCTCCTCAACATCAATATTCAATGTTGGTTCCTCTGCACCCTGTTCACAAGCCATAAAAAGTATTGAAATTGCCAGGGTAATTAATAACGTTGCTCGTTTCATCTTTATACTATTTTTTAAATTCTATTTGCCCTTTTGACAGATCATTTGAATAAAGGTTTAATCTTCCATTTATTTTTTTTAAAATTTGTAGAAATCATTTTTTATGAGAATCACCATTTTTATTCTTTCCATTATAATATTTTGGGACTCTTATAGTCAGGGATGTAGTGATGCAGGATTTTGTACAATGGGAGCAATGAGGCCAGATCAGAATTACAGTAAAAGGCTAAATATCAGGGTCAGATCAATAGAGTATAATTTCTACAGAGGTTTATCAAACATTACACCCTTAATTTATGCTCATACCATTGAAGTAAATACCAGCATCAATAATAACAGTACACTACAGTTCAAATTACCATATATGATAGTCCAGGGTAATCTCGGAAATACCAATGGACTAGGTGATATTTCTCTAAGCTATACTAAGTTCATAAAGGCTTATAAGGGAGGTCAAATAAATGGAACGCTTGGTGTAAAAATTCCTTTAGGTAATTCTGATGTAGCAGATGGTACGAGAGATTTTCCAATGTATTACCAGCCTTCACTAGGTTCTTTTGATATCATCGCAGGAGGTTCATGGATAAACAGTAAATGGTTGCTGGCAACAGGTCTACAGGTTGCTTTAACTGCTAATGGAAACGAATTCAGATATGAGGAGTGGCCTGACTACCCCGATCAGGAGTACCTAAGAAAAAACAACCTGGCTACTCAATTGAAGAGAGGCACTGATGTGATGTTCAGGGTCGAAAGAAACTTTAGATTTGTGAACTTTAATTTTACAGTAGGACTCCTACCCATCTATCGTATAACAAAAGATAGAATTTTGGATGAACAAACCGGGGAATATGTGAAAATAGATAAAACCACAGGACTTGCAATGTCGGGTCTGTTTAGCGGAGGCTACAACTTCAATGCAAAAAATGCTATAAAAGTTATTTTGGGATATAAAATCACGGATAGAAAAGAAAACCCAGATGGACTGACCAGAAGAAATGTTCAAAGTATAAGTTTCATTCATAAATTTTAATTGATGAAGAGGGTATTAGGAATATTCTTTCTGTTTTTGGGTATTAATTCTATTGCTCAGGATAATATTTTTTTTGAAGCAGGTAGAAAATATGAAGATGGAAAGTATGATGAGGCATTTGAACTTTATGAAAAAGCCGGAAATGAATACAGACTCCAAAATGAATTTGCTGCGTACTCACAGTGCAACCTATATATGTCCAACTGCCTAAGCAGAATAGGTGATCATAAATACAGTTTGCAACTTAGTCTCAATACCTACCAGTATATTCAGGAAAATCTGAATACAAATAAATATCTCGTAGCTGAAAGTGAGCGTATCGTAGGGGAAGCTCTAATGCAGACCGGAAAAAATGAAAAAGCGGTTGAATTCCTTAAAAATGCTAAAAAGAATTATCCGGATTCTGCCAACCTGGAACGGGCTCAGTGCTACAATAGTCTGGGAGTAGCATACTGGAACAATGGAAATAGAGAAACTTCCAGAATCTACCATGATCAGGCTCTTGCAATTCGAAAAGAGCTATTTGGAAATAACTCTCTCGAAGTTGCAGACTCTTATAATAATATCGGGCTTTTATACATAGATGATAATGGTTTAGATGCAAGCCTTTATTTTAATAGAGCACTTAAAATCTATCGGGAAAAACTAGGTGAATTACATCCGAAAGTAGCTTATGCTTTGATAAATCTTGCAAGGGCTCAGGCACAACAAAATCTGTTCACCCAGGCTTTTAGCAATCTTGATATGGTTGATGGAATATGGGACAATCTATATCAGGGAGATCATCCTGCAAAGGCATTTACACTCAGTACAAGAGGGCAATTCATGTTGAATAATAATCAAATTGAAAAAGCTTTAAATACACAGGAACTAGCCTTACAGATGTATTTGAGATTATATGGCCCCAAGCACCCAGAGGTTGCCAATACCCATTTTCTGATTGGAAATATACATCTACAAAACACTGATTATAAACTTGGTCTTGAAAGCTATCAAAACTCTATATATTCAAATATGATAGATCAGGAATACCAGACTCTTTATGATCTACCTAAATTAAAAGGTTACTTTAACGGAGATTTTTTCCTTACCTACTTACTAGCAAAAGCAAAAGCTCTTGAAGCATTGCATTTTGAAAAGACATTAAAACCTAAGCACCTGAAATCAGCAATAGTTACCTATCAAAAAGCTGATACATTAGTAAACGAACTAAGAAAGATAAGAATTACTGAAAATGATAAAATACAACTAGGTGAAAAATCAAGATTGATATATGCTAACGGTATCAGATTAACAGCTCAATTAGCACAGCAACCTATTATTGGCTCAAAGTATAATGATTTACTTTTTAATTTATTTGAAAGAAGTAAATCAGCTGTTTTATTATCAGCAATTCAGGATACAAATGCAAAAAAATATTCCGGCATCCCAGACCGATTATTGCTAGTTGAAGATAGCCTGAAAAATGAAATTACCTATATTCAACAAAAGTTAGCTGAAGGAACAAAATCTCAGCTCTTAAGTGATAATCTGTTCCAATTGAAAAATAAATATCAACAGTTTATTGAAGAGCTTGAGGTGAAATATCCACGATACTATGAGTTGAAATATCAATCTAACATTACGTCACTTGAAGGTATTCAAAATTCACTCGGTGAAGAAGCAAATATGCTTTTTTACTTTATGAATGATTCATTGATATTTAGATTACAGGTATCTTCAAAAAAACTTTCTTTCGAAAACATATCTCTTGAATCTGACTTTCTGAAAAAAATTTCAAGTTTTAGAAACAGTCTGATTTATCAGCTGGAAGAGGAGTTCAGAAAGGTTTCTGAGGGGCTGTATGAAGTATTAATTCCTAAAGACCTTAGTAAAAAAACTATTTTCCTAACAGATGGAAGATTAAGTACTATTCCATTTGAAGCGCTTAGAAACCCAAAAACAGGTCAGTACCTGATAGAAGAGACGGAAGTCGCGTATGATTTCTCTGCTAGCCTTTTCTTAGCTAAAAACAAAGAGGAATTTCCCTATGAAAATGAAGCATTATTGATTGCCCCAATAATCTTTAATGAATTTAGTAACAGTTTCAAAAATCTCCCGGCAACAGAAAGCGAGATAAATAAGATAAAATATCAACTAATCAGTAAAAATATTGAGTCCCAGATCTATCTAAAATCCCAGGCTACAGAAAAAGTTTTGGGTGAAATTGAAAATAAGAGTTATAAATATGTTCACATGGCTACACATGGAGTCGTCGAAACAGACAACCCTGACCTATCTAGAATATATCTGTATCCTGATTCTGAATCAGATGGACTTTTATATTCAGGTGAAATTTATAATAAAAACCTCAATGCAGATCTCGTGACCTTATCTGCTTGCGAAACCGGACTTGGAAAGCTAGCAAGCGGAGAGGGAATTATAGGGCTTTCCAGATCTTTGACATATGCAGGCGCAAAAAATCAAATAGTAAGTCTTTGGCAGGTTGCCGATCAAAGCACTGCAGAGTTAATGATTGATTTTTACAAAGTACACCTTGGGTTTTCAGACCCTCTCCCGTACAGTGAATCACTTCAGAAAGCTAAAATGAATATGATAAGAAGTGAGAAGTTTAGTTTTCCTTATTACTGGGCTCCATTTATTTTAATTGGAAATTAGCTGAACTCAACACATCTTTTTTCAGTTTTACCCTAGATAAATTTTTAACTAAGTGATTCATTTTATCTTTGCGGGGATATGAAAAAAGTCGCCTTTTACACGTTGGGATGTAAATTAAACTATTCAGAGACTTCGACGATCTCGAGAATGTTTGAGGATAAAGGATATAAAAAGGTTGATTTTACTGATACACCCGATATTTTTATCATTAATACATGCTCTGTTACGGAAAATGCAGATAAAAAATGCAGGAAAATTGTAAAAGAAGCTAAAAAAGTTTCTCCTTCCTCTTTCGTTACCATTATTGGTTGTTATGCTCAGTTAAAGCCCAAAGAAATTAGTGAAATTGAAGGAGTGGATGCAGTGCTGGGAGCAGCAGAGAAATTTCAATTATTAGATTATCTGGGAGATTTTGTGTCGAATAATTCGCCAAAGGTATTTGCCTCAGAAATAAAAGAAACTAAATCATTCAATTCTGCATATTCTTATGGAGATCGGACTCGTACTTTCCTGAAAGTCCAGGATGGATGTAATTATGGATGTGCCTTTTGTACAATTCCTCTGGCAAGAGGTAAAAGCAGAAGTGCTTCTATAAAAGATATAATTCTGGAAGCGGAAAAAATTGCAAAAACTGACTGTAAAGAAATTGTTCTAACAGGAGTAAATATTGGAGATTTTGGTATTCAAAATGGTAAAAGAAAAGAGAAATTCATTGATCTTCTAAAAGCTCTAGATGAAGTTGAGGGCATCGACAGAATCAGAATTTCTTCAATTGAACCAAATTTGCTTAGCACGGACATCATAAAATTTGCATCAAAATCGAAAAAATTCGTTCCGCATTTCCATATCCCCCTACAGTCCGGATCTGATGTGATTCTCAAAAAAATGAACAGAAGATATTTATCGGACCTTTACAAAAACAGAATTGAAACAATTAAAGATTTGATGCCTGATTGCTGTATTGGGGTTGATGTCATAACTGGTTTTCCAGGCGAATCTGAAGAAGAATTTTTAAAGACTTATCAATTCCTAAATGAGTTGAATATTTCTTATTTACATGTTTTTACGTATTCAGAAAGGGCAAATACTGCTGCTATTGAAATGGAAGGCAAAGTTCCGATGAAAGAACGGAATAAGAGGTCTCAAATGCTTAGAAATCTATCTGAGAAGAAAAGAAGAGCCTTTTATGAAAGCCAATTAAATAAGCCTAAAACTGTCCTTTTCGAAGAAGATATTGAAAATGGATTGATGCATGGATTTACTGAAAATTATGTAAGAGTTCAGGCTAAATATGATCCACTACTAATCAATGAAAAAAAAGAAGTCTTACTAGATAAAATTAGTGAGACAGGCCACGTTACTGTACTTGAACCTGAATTTGTTGTTTGAATGAAGATAATTTGCATAGGAAGAAATTATGTTGACCACATTAAGGAATTAGGTAATGAAAAACCTGATCAACCTGTAATCTTCCTAAAACCAGACACAGCCTTGCTTAAAAATGACGTTCCATTTTATTACCCCAGCTTTTCAAATGAAATTCATCATGAGGTTGAAGTTCTGGTTAAAATTTCACGGGAGGGAAAATCGATTGATCCCAAATTTGCTCATAAATATTATGATGAGATAGGTCTCGGAATAGATTTTACTGCAAGGGATTTACAGTCTAATCTTAAAAGCAAAGGCCTGCCATGGGAACTCGCAAAAGCATTTAATGGATCAGCTCCCGTTTCAGAATTTTTTCCAAAAGAAACGTTTGATCTGGAAAATTTAGAGTTTCGACTGGAAAAAAATGATGGGATTATTCAGACCGGAAATACTTCATTGATGATCTATAACATCGATGAGATTATTTCCTTTGTTTCTTCCTATATAACTCTGAAAACAGGTGATATTATATTTACGGGAACTCCAAAAGGAGTTGGTGAAGTAAAAATTGGAGATAGACTCAAGGGGTTTATCCAGGACGAAAAAGTTCTTGACTTTGAGATTAAATAAACTATTAGGACTTCTTTTATGTCTCGGGTTTTGGTACTCTTTCGGTCAGCAAATCAATATTGATACTTCGGAGTACGTATTCCCGATCAATCCCGGAAAAAGAAATTACCTTGCCGGGACAATGGGTGAGTTGCGGGGTGCCCATTTTCATGGCGGCATTGATGTAAGAACGGGTGGCCAAATTGGCCTTCCTGTCTATGCAACTCACGATGGTTATATTGAAAGGATAAAAATCAGTTCCTCTGGATACGGACACGCTTTATATCTAAAGCATACTGATGGGAATAGTTCATTATATGGACATTTAGACAGGTTCAATGACGAATTAGAAAAATATATCCGCGATCAGCAATATGAAAATGAAACCTATGAAATCCAGAGATTCCCTCAAAAAAATCAATTCAATTATAAAAAAGGTGATTTAATCGCATTCAGCGGTAATTCAGGGTCATCTAGTGGACCACATCTACATTTTGAAATCAGAGATGAGAATCAAAGATTCATGGACCCACTCCTTTTTGGGTTTGAAGAGATTGTGGATCAAATGATACCTGTCGCTAAAAAAATAGCTTTCATCACATTGGATGAAAACGCAAGGGTTAATGATGCTTTTGGAAGGTATGAGTTTAGTTTGATCTTCGTTGGGAATAAATATGTAACGAGAAAACCCATATCATTGAAAGGAAAAATAGGTATTGAAATATATCATTATGACTACATGGATGGGTCCTGGGCAAGAAATGGTATACCGGAGATTACAGCATTAATCAATGATGATACTATTTTTTCTCAGCAAAAAAATATTATGGATTTTGGCCTGAACAGACATATTCTGGTTCACACTAATCATCAGGCAAGAATGAATGGAAGTAGTAAATTTAATAAACTGTACATCGATGATGGAAATGAGCTTGAAATTTATACTGTAACCAATTCCGGTTATTTTTTTAAGGAGGATCAGGAATATACGCTAGATATATTCCTGAGGGATCGTAACAATAACATTGCCCAGGTTCAGTCAGTAGCCAATAATAGAAAAGTAGTCAATCGTGAATTCCCTACTCGATCAGATTTGCATGTCATGGGAAATTATCTCACCTGGGTCAGCACAGACAGTATTCAAAAATTATATTTCGCTGGTTATTCAAACAATTTAAAACCGGCAGTTGAAAAAAGTGGAAGATATCAATACGCCTGGGATGTAAGAAAATCCTATCCTGACTCTATTGTAGGTACCTCTTCCATAAAGACTAATTTCCAGGTAAGCGTACCATCACAATCATTTCTTGAATTTTTTAATACTGATTTTGATATCAGCATAGGAAAGAATGATCTATTTGATACGCTATATCTTACCCACGAAAAAAAATTCAATAATGATTCTTCACTTGAGTTATTTGAATTTGGTCCAAGAGATGTACCTATCAAAAGACCTGTAACTATTAAACTAAAACCGGTTAGAAAATATAGAGAACAAGCTACTGTATTTGAATACTTCAATGGGAAACTATCCTTTGCAGGAGCAAAAAAGAATAATGATGGTACATTTAGTATAAATACTAGTTCTTTAGGCACCTACACTATAAGTGCTGATACAATACCACCGATAATAATTCCTTATTCCTGGTCTCCTAACAATCTAAAAATTAAAATTTTCGATGAACACTCGGGAATTAAATCCTATAGAGCAACTTTGGATGGTTCCTTTTTACTGATGAAATATGACAGTAAGAAAGATATTTTGATTGGAATTCCAAAAATCGAAAACACTCCTATAAAAGGTGAGTTTAAATTAGAAATAGAAGATAATTCCGGAAATAAAAATCTAATTAAACAAAAACTATGACGACATTAAAACAAAGTGACAAGGCTCCAGAATTTGAAGCAATCGATCAGGATGGTAATTCGATCAAACTATCAGAATTCAAAGGAAAAAAAGTAGTTCTTTATTTTTACCCAAAAGACAATACTCCAGGTTGTACTGCTCAGGCATGTAATCTTAGAGATAATTACGAAGCCTTACAGTCAAAAGGATATGTAGTAATTGGAGTTTCCCAGGATAGCGAAAAGTCTCACAAGAAATTCATAGAAAAACAAAACCTTCCTTTTCCACTTATTGCAGATAAAGACCACAAAGTTCACAACCTTTACGGTACATGGGGTGAAAAATCTATGTATGGCAGAACGTATATGGGTACTTTCAGGACCACCTTTATAATTGATGAAGAAGGAAAAATAGAAGAAGTTATTGAAAAAGTAAAAACAAAAGAGCACACCGCTCAAATTTTGAAATAAGGTAATAACCCTCTCAACAGTTGCAAATTGTTGAGAGGTTGTATTTATCTAATTATACCTTCCGGATAGCTTACTATACTTTCATGTCCGTTTTTGCCAACACTTGACACACCAAAAAGAAAGTTATCTATGACAATCCCTTCTACTGTGAATTCATTTACATCTCCTACATATTTGCTGTATTGCCAGGTTGCAGCTGTTGTTTCTCTCCAATATATTTTATATCCTACTATATTTTCATCTTCAGAAGTATCCCATGAAAGTTTCGCAGATGGCTGAACTATTCCTCCAATTTTTACATTCTGTGGTGCCTCAGGTGCTGATGCCAATAAAGCCAATGAAACAGCATTAACAGCAGTCATTTTTGCACAATACTCAAAGTCAACTCCTTCAATTAAATCTCCGTATTTTATGCCATTCTCTTCTCTGATATCCTGATGTTGTCGATTATAATTTTCGTGAGCTTCCATTATCCTTACACCAGGAAAACCAACATCATTAAATGGTCTGTGATGCCCTCCCCTTCCAAAACGATCAAGTCTATAGATTAATATTGGATTCATTTCAGGCATATATGTCATAGTAGCTTCATATATGTATCTCGCTAATTGCCGGCTGATGCCATCATTTTCACCACCATAAAATCTCTTTCTCTGGAGAGTATTGTATTCTATAACAGGAGAATAAGGTTCAGCGAATATACGAAATGATCGATTGTCAATAACTCCATCAACACCTTCAATATTTCCAATCATATCATTGTTTAAAACACCAATTATATCCCAGCCTTCTTCTTTTGCCATTTCCGCCATATGTTTTCCACCATAAAGTCCCTGTTCCTCTCCAGATAATCCTGCAAAAATGATACTTGATGGAAATTCATAATTTGATAATACTCTCGCTGCTTCTATTGCTCCAGCCATACCAGTGGCGTTATCATTAGCTCCAGGCGCATCGATCTCATAATTTCTAACATCACTCGCCCGACTATCAATATCACCACTCATGATCACATACTTATTTGGGTCAACTTTACCTTCCAGAACTGCATAAATATTAACCACGTAGGTATCTTCATAAATTCTGGTTTCCGGATCGGCTTTTACAAGCGTTCTTTGTTCATATACTTTTAAGCATCCATTACAATCAGCTGAAATCTTTTCAAACTCACTTTTTATCCACCTTCTGGCAGCTCCGATTCCCCTGGTACTTGAAGTAGTGTCCGACATAGTATGTCTGGTTCCAAAACCGGCAAGTTTTCTAATATCATTTTCAAGCCGCTCTGAACTAACACCATCCACGATATCGTAAATCTTAGGATCAATAGTAAGATTCTGGCCCACCGCAGTATTTAGAATAAAGAACAATGAAAAAACACTTAATCTTATAATTCTGTTGTTCATAGTAAATTGGTTTTGGTCTCAATATAAAATCATCCATTCTTAATATTGTTTATTTCATAACCTTTTTGATGAATGGATTATCCGCATTTTTTTTCAGGACTTAAAGAATTGTAGATTGCGCCAGGAAAGAAATGTAAATAGTAATTTCAATCTCTATGTTATCAAACCGTCAGCTTTTTTTAGATCATGTAGCCCAAACTTCAGATTTTCCGTTGATGCTGGAAATAGAAAAAGCAGAAGGTGTCTATTTATATAGTGTTGATGGAAAAGAATATATCGATTTAATCTCAGGAATTGGTGTTAGCAATGTAGGGCATAGACATCCAAAAGTAATCCAGGCTATTCAGAAACAATTGGATCATTATTTGCACCTGATGGTCTATGGAGAGTTTATCCAGTCTCCTCAGATAAAGCTAGCGAAAGCACTTACGGATACGCTTCCAGAAAACCTAAACCAGGTATATTTTCTAAATTCAGGAAGTGAAGCAATCGAAGGAGCATTAAAGCTTGCAAAAAGATATACCGGAAGAACAGAAATCATTAGTTGTTACAATGCTTATCATGGCTCATCGCATGGTGCACTCAGTGCAACCGGAAATGAAAGTTTTAAAAATGCATTCAGGCCTCTGCTCCCTGGTTTTAACAATATTCATTATGGTTCATACAGTGATTTAGAGAAAATAACTCCAAAAACTGCAGCTGTAATAATTGAAACGATTCAGGGAGAAGCCGGAATCAGAATTAGCTGTTCCAATTATTTTCAACAATTAAGAAAAAAATGCAGTGATACCGGGACATTGCTTATCCTTGATGAAATTCAATGTGGATTTGGAAGAACAGGAAAGCTATGGGCTTTCGAACATTTTGATATAAAACCTGATATTCTGGTTAGTGCAAAAGGTATGGGTGGTGGTTTACCGATCGGGTGCTTCATCAGCTCTGCAGAAATTATGGGAGTTCTAAAAAACAACCCAATACTCGGTCATATTACTACATTTGGTGGAAACGCCGTATGTGCTGCTGCTTCATTGGCTACACTTAATGTGATTCTGGAGGAGAAACTGTTAGATTTCGTTGAAAGGAAGGCTGCTATTTTCAAAAAGAAGCTTAAGCACCCTTCGATAAAACAGATGAGAGGTATTGGTTTATTCATTGCCGTTGAATTTGAATCCTTTGAACTACTTAAAAAAATCATCAATGAGGCAATACGATTGGGTATTCTGACTGATTGGTTTCTTTTCTGTGATAATAGTATGCGTATTGCACCTCCTCTTACAATAAAAGAGGACGAAATAGAAAAAGCTTGTGATGTATTACTTGAAGCAATCGAAAAAACAGTATAAAAACTCTATTATAAGATATAAAGAGCTATTTCAGGAAAGTAAAAACTCAATATAAGGATTGAATCTAATGATTAGAATAGTATTTCTTCAATTAATCTGCTATTCCTGTATTGATATTATTGAATTTGAAACTGATACAACTGAATCAATATCAATATATGGAAGATTGACAAATTCAGGAAACCACGATCCTTATGTCACTGTTTCATTTTCAGAAACAACTGATGGTCTTCAATAAAATATATCCGGAGCGAAAGTTACTGTAATTGAAAATGATTCTATATCCTATCAATTTAAAGAAGAAAAACCTGGGTTTTATACTAATTCAAAATTAGAAGGAAAGGTTGGAAATGAATATAAACTGATCGTAGAGGCACGAGAAAATATCTATGAATCTTCTATCCAGCAAATACCTACAAATAAGGCAAAAGATTCAATTTATTTCAGAATAGAGCCCTTAATAAAAATATCAGAAGAAGTTGGGGAAATTTCCATTCCTGCTATTCAATTAATAAAAGAGTCTGAAATCCTGGATACTGGTATTTCCTATTTCAGATGGGATATTGAAGAAGTGTATGTTGTTTCTCAGATAGTATTACCTGATTACCTTTTCCCATTTTACAATGAAGAAACATGTTATATACAAAGACCTGTAAGAAATGATAAAATTGTTTTACTTAACAACGAAAACAATTCAATTAGCAGGTTACCATCTGAAGTAATTTACAATACCGAGGTTGACGAGACATTTGCTGAGGCACATTATTTCATTGTGATTCAAAATTCAATCACAAAAGAGACATATGAGTATTGGAGAAAGACAGATCAAATTGTTAACAGTATTGGGTCACTGTTTGAAGTACCCCCTGCTTCAATTATCAGAAATATCTCAAATATTGAAAATGGAGAACCAGTATTTGGTTTTTTCGAAGTTTCAAGTGTAGATAGTTCAGGATTTTATGTATCTGTGGACGATGTTACTCTATTCAGTGATAAAAGGTGCCCTGATATACCAGGTATTGAATTTTTTAACATACCTTTTAATTGCTTTGATTGTCTTGAATCTCAGTTAGGTGTTGACGAAAGATGTATAGATTGCGAACTGTTTCCAAATAGTAGCCATGACAGACCGGCATTTATTGATTTTATAATTGATAATTAAATTGAACATACAGATTAAACAAAGGATAATAATAACCAATTGAGTAGATTATTTTTCATATTGATTCTTTTGACGCCCACTATTTTATTTGGCCAATTTGATAAAAACAAAATTGTTGAGATCGGTTCACCTGAAAATGCAGCCGGGGTATCTGAAGTAAGATTATCCGGAACAATAAGAGATAACACTGGTGAAACACTACCAGGTGCTACTGTACAGCTACAGGGAACAGATATTGGGACAACTACTGATAAAAATGGTAATTACTCAATCAACATTCCTCCTGGTATCCGAAATGTAATTTTTTCATTCGTAGGAATGGAGAAAAGACTTATCACATTTGTCATTTTCAAAAATGGAAAATATGATATTGTTATGGAACCTGACAACATCCAACTTGAGCAGGTGACAATTGAAGCAGAACCTGATAAAAATGTTATGAGTGTTATGCCGGGTGTAGAGAGGGTTGAAATAGAGGAAATAAAAACAATCCCAACCTTTCTGGGGGAAGTAGATGTTATAAGAAGTTTACAGTTACTTCCAGGAGTGGCTACAGTTGGGGAAGGGTCCGGAGGATTCAATGTAAGAGGTGGAAAGGCAGATCAAAACTTAATTTTGTTTAATAATAGTCAAATCTTCAATTCTTCCCATATTCTGGGTTTTTTCTCTGCATTTAATCCTGAAGTTGTGGAGAGTTTTAGTCTGTACAAAGGATATATACCTGCTCGTTTTGGAGGTAGGGTTTCTTCTGTACTTGATGTTGAGATGAAAGACGGCAACAGAGAAAAAATTAAAACTTCCGGAAGTGTTGGAATAATATCAAGTAGTCTGGTTTTGGACGGTCCTTTATGGGAAGGAGCTTCTTTCGTTCTGGGCGGTAGAACATCTTACAGTGACTGGATACTCAGCACAGTAAAAGATCCTGCTATCAGAAATAGCAATGCATATTTTAATGATATAAATATTGGGTTTTCACAAAGAATAGGTGATAATCATATGATCAGTCTTAGCCATTACCAATCCAATGATAATTTTGAATTTGATGATAATTTTTCTTTTGACTGGCAAAACAGAAATTACAGTTTTGATTGGCTTTTTTCAATAAATGACTGGTTAGTAAGTAAAACTATAGCGAATTATGGGCAATATCGTAGCTCACAAACTGACCCTGAAGGTGCCGATGCAGCTAAAAGATCTATTGGCATAAATTTCACCAACATCAAGCAAAACTTTCTGATCAGCGCCTTGAAAGGGAATGAGATAAATCTTGGAGTGGAATATACCAGGTATGACAATCAACCCGAAACTATAGAACCCTTTGGTGAATCTAGTGGTGTTGGTAGTGAAGTTATAGAACAGGGAAATGGAGAAGAATACAGTTTCTACATAGATGATGAAATTGAAATAAGTAAGAAATTAAAGGTAGCTGCCGGTTTAAGATTTACTCAGTTCAGGAATATTGGTCCGGGAAGACTATTTACATATGATGACAATGATTTTAGCTTTGAAGAAAACATAGTTGATACCCTATTATATGATCAGGGAGAAGAAATTGCTTCCTATAACGGTTTAGAGCCAAGATTGTCCCTGAGATATTCTATTTCAGAAGCAAGTTCAATTAAATTGAGTTATGTAAGAGTATTTCAATACTTACATTCAATTTCAAATACAACAGCTCCTACTCCTACTGATCTCTGGAAACTGAGCAATCCTTACATTAGACCTCTTAGATCCGATAATTATTCAATTGGCTATTTCCAAAATTTTAAAAACAATATATGGGAATTCTCTTCTGAATTGTTTTACAGGAATATGGAAAACCTTCTCGATTTTCGTGATTTTGCAGATCTTGTTGCAAATGAACACATTGAAACGGAGCTTTTACAGGGTGACGGCAGATCCTACGGTCTGGAAGTGCAATTAAAAAAGAAAGAGAATGAAAAAAGATGGAGCGGTTGGTTGTCTTATACGTATTCGAGGTCTGAAATACAAATTGAATCAGAAAACCTTGAAAACAGTATTAACAATGGTAATTGGTTTCCAACAAATTTTGACAGACCACACAACCTTGTTTTAGTATCAAAATTAAGACTTGGCAATAAAAGTTCTTTTGATGCAAGCTTTACATACAATACCGGAAGACCTATCACTGCTATAGAAACTGCTTATAATCTTGGAGAATTTAAAGTGCCAAACTTCTCTGATCGAAATAAATATAGAATACCCGATTATATCCGATTGGATGTTGGTTTTACAATCGCAGAAAATATCTGGAAAAACAGAAAAGAAGGTTATCAGTTTAGAAGATATAAAGACAAACTGACAATATCATTTTATAACGTTTTGGGAAGAAGAAACGCATATTCAGTATTTTTCATACGCCCAAATGGCTTGAATCTAATACCACAACCTCATCAGTTTTCTGTTTTAGGTAACGTGATTCCGGCACTATCATATCAATTCAAATTTTAATCAATGAAGTCTGGATATTTACTTTTACTTTCATTTATATTATTCTCCTGTATAGACATCATTGATTTTGAAACTGATGATCAAACACTCTTAACTATTTATGGAAGAATTACAAATTCATATACACATTCTCCTCATGTAGAAATTAATTATACTGTACAACAAGACAATGAATTCTTTCCGGAAGAAAAGGCTGCTGTTGATTTAGTTATTAACGATGGGGATATTGTTCCTTTTATTCATACTGTTGGAGGAAGATATGAACCACAAATCAAGTTGGTTGGTAGCCCTGGTAATAGCTATTACATCAGGGTTCAAATAAATGATAAAACATATACATCACAACCAGAATTAATGCCAACAACAATTGGTAAAGATTCTGTTTCCTTCGAAATTGGACGCACTGAACTCATTTCTAGTCAGGGTGTAAAATATCAGGCTCCCAGCATTGAGCTTTTTTTTAAAACCTCTCTTCCGGACGAAAAAGTGTATCTGAGATGGGATCTGGAGGAAGTTTACACCTATACCGAGATCATTCTACCTCCATTTAAGTTCCCATTTTATAGTCCACGTCAATGCTTTGTTACCAAGCCTTTGTTTTCAGAAAATATTTTCCTTTTTGATAACTTCAATAATACAGCAACAGAAATACCTAGAAGAGAGCTATTATTAAGATTGATAGATGAGACTTTTGAAGAAATCCATTACTTCGGAGTGGTTCAGAATTCATTAACACTTGAAGCATATGAATATTGGAAAAATGTAGATCAGGTAGTAAATCGCAGAGGTTCTATCTTTGAAATTCCCCCTGCAACTGTTCGAGGTAATATCTTTAATGCCGAAGATGAAGAGGAACTTATACTCGGTTATTTTGAAGCTTCGAGAGTAGATACATCTTCATTTTATGTAACAAATGAGGAGTTGAGTCTTTTTATTGAACCACTCTGCGGTGTAATTCCTGCTTCAAATTTTAGAAATATACCTTTCATGTGCCTCGACTGTATTGTTGAAGAACTAGGTGTCGATGAAACCTGTGTCGATTGTACTAAACTATCAAATAGCTCATTGGAACGACCCACTTACTTTCCTGATATCAATTACTAAATAAGTTCTTTCAGCTGAATACTAATAGTCTTTTCTTCCCCTCTTTGTGATATTACAAGTTCAACTTTCTCTCCTGTATTTTGGAGCATTTCTTTTACAGCCGGAATACCTAATTCAATGGCTGATTTACCATTAATTTTCACCAAAACATCATTCTCCATTATACCGGCATTTTTCGCAGGAGTATTATCATATACCTGATGAATTAAAATATTTTGCTTATCTGAACTCAATTGTACATCCATTCCACTGGCATTTGCAGTTAGTGGTTCATCAAACATTTTATTCTTTTGCAGATAAATAGCCCCTTTACTGTAGCTAAAAGTTATATTGTACTTTTTGAGTAATTTATTCCCGATAATGCCGCT
>CAYTFO010000012.1:26929-36571 GCA_964437135.1 uncultured Roseivirgaceae bacterium
TATCATTTTGTAAGCCGTAATTTGCCTGACTAATTCCTACAGGGAAATCTTCAAATGTATCAGACCCAAAAGTAAAAGAGGCCACTCTTCCTTCGAAATGCTTGGTTTCCTTTTCTTCCAGGCCTTTAACAAGATATGAATAATGCTCACCAGTTTTATCTATTATTCTATTTGAGTTAGCAAAAGGGGTATTAAAATCCATAGTGGTACCAGCACCTGTATTGAGATAAAAATCACATTCTAGCTCTTCTCCGTTATTAAGCTTAACAACCGATTGAATCACAGGTATTGTATTTTGCAACTTAAATGACAGTTTTTCTCCAAGTGTTGGAGCCTTGCCTTTTTTGTAAATTTGTATCATATTATCATCGTGATTGATCACCATGTCATGATTTTGTAGTAAATCATAACCTATTATTCCATCTACATTCCTTCCTATTGATATTTCCAGGTGATTAAGCGAAGTAGTATAAACTTTTACATCAGACTCCATTAAAAGGCCCTTAACTTCAATTTTATTATGTTTGATTAAAGCTCCTCTTACTTCTCCTCCTGCACCTTTAACCGTTTGGTTTTGGTCAATATTCAGGTTTAATTCATTCGCAATATCCAAATCAATAACTGTCAGACCATCCCCTGAGTCAAAAATAAAATCTAACGGTTCACTGTCATCAACACTGACTTTTGTGAAAATATGATCCCCATACAATTCAAAAGGTACAGAAGTGATTAAATCCTGTGATCTTCCGAAAAATATGCTAATTAAAAAAATGATAGATAAAAACTTTTTCATAATGCTTAGCTTTGAATCTTACTCAATTTAAAAACATATTCTTTTATTAGTAACTATCCATTACAAATTTTCAATATGATTTTTATTCGAAAATTTTACATCCATTTACTTATTGTTTCAGTATCACTAATTAGCTGTGATAATGCGGAAAAGAATGTATCCAATCCAACTTTGTTTACCAAAATACCAGAAGATAAGAGTAATATTATTTTTACAAATGAAGTAATTCAAAATCAAGGCTTTAATTTATTTAAATGGAAATATATCTATAATGGTGCTGGTGTAGCTACCGGTGATATCAATAATGATGGTCTGGTAGATATCTACCTTGTTTCCAATACTGGTCCTAACAAGCTTTTTCTTAATAAAGGTGACTTTTCATTTAAAGACATTACCAATTCTTCGGGAATCAGTGCAATGGGTGGCTATAAAACCGGAGTGGCAATGGTTGATTTAAACGGAGATGGGCTTCTGGATATCTTTGTTTGTCGTGATGCAAATGAAAAACCTTCACTTAGAAATAATCTCCTCTTTATCAATAATGGTGATAGTACATTTACTCAAAAAAATAAAGAATGGAACCTGTTAGATGAAAGTTATACCACACAGGCCTTATTCTTTGATTATGATAAGGATTGGGATCTGGACCTTGTTCTCATAAATCACCCCTACGACTTTGACAATTCATTAAAATTTAGGAAAAGTAATAATCCAATTGATGCTGGAAAGAGAATAACAACTCCGACTTCAGACTATACCAGAATAAAGTTTTATGAAAATATGGGAAATAAGTTTGAGGAAAAAACATCTGAATTAGGGATAAATCACGAAAGTTTTGGACTCGGAGGGATAGTTGCCGATTTTAACAATGATGGTTGGCAGGATTTCTTTATAGCTAATGATTTCCTTGAACCTGATTTTCTCTTTATAAACGAAAAGGGAAAATCCTTTAAAGAATCCGCTGCTATGTACTTCAAACATATGAGTCAAAACTCAATGGGAGTTGATTTTCAGGATATAAATAATGATGGTTTTGGTGATTTAGTTGTGCTGGATATGCTGGCAGAAAGTAATCAGAGACAAAAATCATTTGCAACAAGTATGTCGATAAACCAATACGAAAGTTGGGTAAAAAATGGATACTGGAAACAAATAATGAGAAATATGCTCTTTTTAAATGACTCAAAGGGTCAATTTTCCGAGATAGGAATGCTTGCCGGAATTCATAAAACCGATTGGAGCTGGAGTCCTGTGATCAGAGATTTTAATATGGATGGTAAGAATGATATTTTCATTTCTAATGGCATACTTAAAGATATGTCTGATAAAGATTTTATAGTATATCTCTCTGATAGTATCTCTAAAGCCAGAAATAAAGGAATCGAAGCATTAACAGCTAACAATTATAAACAGTGGATCGATAAAATTCCCTCTACCCCACTTCCAAATAAACTTTTTTTAGGTACAGATAGAATTAAATATGAAGATATTGATCCTTCAAAGTCAGGATTATCAGATTCTACATTTTCTCAGGGAGTTTCCGTTGCAGACTTTGATAATGATGGTGACCTGGATCTTATAATTAATAATACTGAGCAGAATGCTTTACTCTATCAAAATAATCTTGATACAGCTGATTTCTTAAAAGTCAAACTGGTGGGTAAAGGACTTAATCTCAATGCAATTGGATCAAAAATCACATTACATACTGGTAGTAAAAAGCAATCTTTTTGGGTTCACTCAACCTCTGGATTTATGTCCTCACAGGATCAGACAATATCCTTTGCTGTAGAATCAAAACAACCCGATTCTATAGTCGTTATTTGGCCTGACAACAGTTTACAGACAGTGAGACAAATAAAAATGAGTGAATTGAATTTAATAAAGTACCAACCTCAACTTACAGATATAAAATCTGAATATTTCAAACCGTTCTTTAAGAATTCTGGCATACTCGAAAAGGAATTTCTCCATAAAAAATCAGGTTATAATGAATTTAAAACAGATCCTCTACTTATCAAAGCATTTGGAAATTTGGGACCTGATATTGCCGTTGGAGATATCAATAATGATTCTTTGGATGACTTTTATGTAACTGGAGGGCAAGATCAAGCCGGGATGTTATATATCCAGACAAAAAATGGATTTAGAATCGTAGAAAACAATTCTTTTAAGAAAAACGCCAAATTTGATGAGGTCTCGTGTGTGTTTTTTGATTACGACAATGATGAAGATCTGGATTTATATACCGTTTCAGGTGGGAATTGGTCAATAAATATTGAAGACTATCAGGACCATTTATATGAAAACAATGGAAAGGGTCTTTTCATTGAAATGAGCTTATCAGTCTTGAACGAAAGGAAATCGGGCACTAAGGTTAAAGTAGTAGATATTGACAAAGATGGTGACCTGGATCTTATTATATCCAATCAAAAGATTTCACTACTGCCGGAACTATCAAATACAACGTACATATTACAGAATACTCCTAAAGGGTTAGAATATAAAGAGATTGATTTTGCTTCCAACTGGAATGATTTTGTGTCAGTAGATATAAATAATGATGATAAACCAGACCTTTTAGGATTGGGTCACTGGACTTCACCTGAGGTACTTATTCAATCTGATAATTTAGATTTTAGGAAATTTAAAATCTTCAGATCAGACAGTCTCAAAGGATTATGGAAAACCATAGAAGCCATTGATTTTGATAATGATGGGGATATGGATTTCTTTTTGGGAAATGAAGGAAGCAACATCCCTAATGAAATTGCATTAAATCAGCCACTAACTGAATATATAGGCGATTTTGATCAAAACGGAATAGATGAATTTATTTATTCATATGTTGAGGATGAAAGTGAGTGGGTTTATTCAAGAAAAGAAGTACTTGGATCCAAACTTCCTTTGTTAAATAAGAAATTTGTAAGCTATAAATCTTACGCAAACGCATCAATCGAAGAAGTTTTTGGTCTACAACCATTAAAAGAAGCTCAATCAAGAATGGTTAATGAGGTTAATTCAGGAGTTTTAGTTAACAATAACGGCCAACTTTATTTCAGTCAGCTTGAAGATATTGCACAAATAGCTCCAATTTATGATATAATCCAAATAGAAAATATGGTTTTAATGGTTGGAAATTTTGAGCAAAATGATGTGGAAATAGGTCCTTATGATGCCTCAAATGGTTTAATTTATAATCTTGATTCAAAAACTTATATAAGTTTGGATCAGGAGTTATTTGGAGGTTTTGTAAGAAACGTTAAACCAATCAATTTTAATAGTAAAACACACTATCTAATAGCAAGCAATAATGGCAATTTTATAATCGCAGAACTAAATCAATGAAAGAAAAAGTTAAGGAAACATCTGCATTTTTAGCTGAAAAGGGATTCACAAATGCAGAAGTTGGAATAATACTAGGAACAGGATTAGGTGCATTGGTTGATGAAATAAAAATTGAAAAGTCATTAAGCTACGAAGACATACCAAACTTTCCCGTCTCCACAGTCGAATTCCACTACGGAAAATTACTTTTTGGGGAACTCTCCGGTAAAAAAGTAATTGCGATGCAGGGAAGGTTTCATTATTATGAAGGCTATTCCTTATCAGAGATAGTTTTTCCAGTCAGAGTCATGAGCCATTTAGGTGTAAAAGCTCTTTTTATCTCAAATGCCGGGGGGAATATGAATTTAGATTGGAAAAAAGGTCAACTAATGCTTATAACCGACCACATCAATCTTCTTCCTGATAATCCATTAAGAGGCAAACAAGGTACTGAATTTGGAAACATATTTGTGGATTTGAGTGAACCTTATGATTTGGAACTAAATGATAAGATGAGAAAGGCAGCTTTCGAAAATTCAGTTACATTGAATGAGGGTGTTTATGTGGCTGTTTCAGGTCCAAACCTTGAAACAAAAGCAGAATACCGATATTTAAGGATGATTGGTGCGGATGTCGTAGGAATGTCCACCATCCCTGAAGTAATAGCTGCTAACCAAATTGGATTACCGGTTTGTGCAATATCAGTATTAACAGACGATTGTGACCCTGATAACCTGGAACCAGTTGTCATAGCAGACATACTTGATACGGCAAAAAAAGCAGAAGTTGGATTGGTTAAAGTTCTAAAAACTGCAATAGGAAATTTTTAAAACCCGGACTTCCACTAGAATTTGACACTAACAGCTCAAGTTGCAATTAGGGCTTATTTAACAAAGAATTCAACTTCAGTTTCATTCTTATTGTTAAGCACATCGTATGCTGTAATTACTAACTTATGTTTCCCTTTTTCAGGAATTTTTATCAACCCAGTGTAATTACGTTCCTCATCTTTATTTAATTTATAAGTAAGAGATGAAACTCCTGAGATTTTGTCTGTTGCAGAAAGAAATACCCCCGTATTCAAAGGGTAAACTTTTAAGTCCTTCCGTGTTTCGGTACTTCCCGTACTAAATTTCACGAATATTTCTGGTTTTTCGGTGTCGCAATAGAATTTGAATTCACCAAGATTTCTATTATTTACGTTATCATATCCATAAATATTCAATGTAGTGAAGCCATGTAGATCAAAGTTAAATGGCTCAGAGTAAGGTATTTCACCTAATTCATCATTTATAGAGTACCTTATTTCCTTTAACCCGGATTCTGAATCCGAACCTCTTAATGAAATCCTGGAACTTGGTCCAATAAAAAGAGTATCCTCTCTTTCAAAAAAGAAATCTAAGATCGAATATTCCACCTCAGGACCTGTCATATCTACATAAACTTTACTTACATTATGCTTAAATTTCTCATACCCTCCCTGCCCAATATATCTACTTTTCTTTTGATCATAGGAAGCATTATCAAGATTATCTACAGAATAGTAGCTAATTGTATGTTCACCAGAGACACTTGGCAAATAGAAAGGTTTTTCATAAGGCCTGAATTCTTCTTCATCTATGGCATACATGATTTCTTTAACGCCAACTTTATTATCAACTGCCGTAAGCTTGAGCTTAGTCCTACCAGAGAAATAAACTTCATCACCAACAATAAATCGATCTCCAAGTATATCAGCTACCATTAATGGTGGTGATCTATCCAGATATAATGTGTAGTTATTTTCTTCTTCTTTATTTCCAACATAATCTACAGCATAATATGAAAATGTATGTTCTCCTTCAGAAAGATTTTCTACTGGAATTTTAGACTTTGGAGAATATTGCTTGTATTCTCCATTATCAATTTTATAAAATACTTTTGATACTCCTGATAAAGAATCATTTGCAATAATGTAAATAGCAGACGAAGTGGCAATGACGCTGTCCTCTGTCATTCCATTGATATTTAATGTGGTTTCTGGTGGTGTTGGGTCAATAGAAAACTTAATCTCGTTGACATCCTCAATATTTCCAACATTATCTTCGGAGTAGTAGTAAATAACATATTTACCTGCATCTTCAAATGATAAAGAGTCAGTGTATGCCATAAATTCACTCCCATTTATAGCATAATTCAATTCTGCAACGCCTGACATTTGATCCCTGACTGACATATGTATTTTGACATTGTCTTTGTAAAAGGAAATTCCATTGTTAGAATAAGTAGGTCTGCTATTGAAATTATGACTGGAAATAGGTGAAATTCCATCAGCATAAACTTCAAATAAAATCTCTGTATTTGGGATAATCTGTTTAGTCTCAGGATCTACTGCATTTCGTGTTCTAATATAATTTACACCCTCAGTATCTAGATATAATGGATTTGCATACTGGGGAGTTGTCTTTGATTTTAGTCGTTTTGCATCTTCTCCTTCAGCATTATCAGAGATAAATAAGTAAACTGGTTTTGACTTTTGCCAGTACAAATTGCCTGCAGAATCGACATAATAAGATTTCTGCGCAAAAACTGATAATGAACAGATTAGCGTAAGTAACGTAAGAATTTTTTTCATGTTGGTGATCTTATGCTGTTACAGGGTCTCCTTCCTGAACGATTGGTAAAGATATTTTAAATTCAGAACCTACTCCTTTTTCTGATTGAACATTGATTTGACCATTGTGACTATTCACATAACTGTAGGCCATGTATAATCCGAGACCGGAACCTCGACCAATATCTTTAGTAGTAAAGAATGGATCATATATTTTGCTGATATCGGTAACATCGATACCTACTCCATCATCTTTGATCGTAACACTTACAGTCTCTCCTGTCTGCTCAATGTTCAATTGAATATCCCCACCGTCTTCAACTGCTTCAATTGCATTATCAATAATATTGGTAAATAGTTGTTCAATATGCTCTGGAATGCATTCGCTTATAAAGGTATCAGGGTATTTTCTTATAATATTGATATGCTTACTGTCGATTTTATGTTTAAGTGTTCCAAGACTCTTCTCCACGATTTCAACTAAATCAACTTCCATGAATTTGGAGATTTTATAAACGTCACTCCTTATTTTTGAAATGAAGCTATTTGTTCTCTCGATACCGGATTTTATTGTTTCTTGTAATTCTTCAATAACTTCAAAATCCTCACCCATTTGCTTTTTGATTTCATCACTTTGTTCATTGATGATATTACAGATCATTTCTGAAGAACCTGCGATGAAATTCACAGAATTATTGATCTCATGAGCTATACCTCCAACAACACTTCCAATGGATGCCATTTTTTCAGACATTACAAGCTTTTCTTTTGTTTTCCTTAGCTCATCAAGACTTTCAACCAGCTCCTTGTTAATTACTTTTAATTCATCGTTTAGCTTGGAAACAGCTTCATTCTGCTCTTCAATTTTTTCGTTTTTCTCAACCAGAATATTATTATGCTTTCTTATTCTAAAGACAATAAAGACAACCAGACTAATTAAAAGAACTGCAGTAATAACGATTATTGTCGTGATATTTGCGAGGTACTTTTTCTCTCTTTCAAGTTGTTGATTTTTTTCATCTGCAGCAGCAGCCTGTAGGTCAGCTATTTCTGCTTCCTGCATCAATATTTTCTGTACACGTTGAGCACTGTCAAGATCAGCTACTAAAATCTGTGCGACTGAATCCTGTTCCTTTATGATCTCTTCCTGCTGAACAACCTGTAATTGCTTTTTCAATAATTCATTTTCCTGTCTGGCTTTCTCAAGTTCCACTTGCTGTCTCTGGGCCTTTTCTTCAGCAAGTTTCTGATTTACTTTTTCCATTTGCTTTCTTTGTGCTTCTTCATGGAAAGTTCTGTACAGGTCAAAATATTTTATGGATTCATCGACATTACCTGCTTTTTCATGAGTTTCAGAAAGCATTCCATAAACAGATCTGATTTTTTCATAATCCTGAAGTTCTTTCGCACTTCTCAAAGCATCGTCCAAAAGATCGATGGATTCATTATATCTTCCAATGTTATTAAGTACTACAGACATGTTAACCTCTGCAGATATTATTCCTTCTTTTTCCTTGTTTGATTTTCTTGCAGCCAGGGTACTTCTAAAATGGCCCAAAGATCTCTCAAAATTTCCAACATCAGAATAAAGCATTCCGAGGTTGTTATTGATCATTGCGATTCCATTTTCATTATTTATTTTTTCATTCAGATCAAGAGATATTTCATAATATCTGATTGCTTCACGATAATGATTATTGTTCCAGTAAACAAATGCAACTTTATTGATAGCATCTGCCGCACTTCTCAAATCATTTTTCCCTTTAAAATCCTGATAAAGATTAAGGTTAGTGATAACATCTGCTGAATCTACTCTTGACAAAGGGTGTTCCTGCTGAGCATACAAACGCCCTGTTGATAACGTAAGTATCAGAAGAAAACCTAATAATTTTCCTATGTTATTGACGGTTGGCATCATTGACTATTAATTCCCACGATGATTACAAATATCAATATAAATAATTCAAATTCATGATAGATATGTATGAACCTAAAAAAAAGGTATCTATTCAGGAAAATTAATGAATAAATGAGAATTATACTTATTTATATATAAAATAGGGTTATAAAAAGAAAAACCCACTCTTTAAAAGTGGGTTTTATAAAATTAAATGTTGTTTTTATTCAGTTACGATAGTGTATCCCCTAATACCATGTTCATGACTATCTAGTCCCTCCTCTTCATGCTCACGTGATACGCGTATTCCTATTGTTTTCTTTAACAGGAAGAATATTAGAAATGCTGATACAAATGCTGATAAACCGCAAATCAATGCTCCTTTTAGTTGAGTTATAAATGTATGTTCAGGATTGATTGAAAAAATTCCAACGGCCAATGTACCCCAAATACCGCAAACCATGTGAACAGATACTGCTCCAACTACATCATCCAGTTTAAGTCTATCAAGAGTTACTGCAGACAAAACCACTAATATTCCAGCAATAAATCCTACTGTAAGTGAGTGTGATGGATAAATAACATCTGCACCAGCAGTAATTCCAACCAGGCCTGCAAGTATTCCGTTAAGAACCATACCCAGATCAAGTCGTTTGAAAAAGAAATAACCTGCCAGGAATCCTCCCAGCCCACCTGCACATGCTGCAAGTGAAGTAGTTACCAAAACGAATGATACTAAGCCAGGATCTGCTGAAAGTACAGACCCCCCATTAAAACCAAACCAACCTAACCATAAAAGAAAAACCCCAATTACCGCCAAAGGAACACTACTACCAGGTTTATCTATTACTTTGCCATCTACATATTTACCTATTCTTGGTCCTATTATGATTATTCCTGCCAGAGCTCCCCAGCCACCAACAGAATGAACAAGAGTCGAACCAGCAAAATCATAGAATCCCATTTCATCTAGAGCACCTAAACCCCATTTCCAACTACCGATGACAGGATAAACAATACCCACAAACAGAA
>CAYTFO010000012.1:36581-37288 GCA_964437135.1 uncultured Roseivirgaceae bacterium
GAATAGTAAAAATAAGATATGCACCTAGCTTTATCCTTTCAGCTACTGCCCCGGAAACAATTGTGGCAGCTGTAGCCGCAAACATTGCCTGAAATAAAAATTCAGTCCAATATGTATAACCTCCATCGGCATAAGAAGCCGAAACATCAGCTTTTTCCGGATTAAACCAAAATAAATTCCATCCTGAAGAATCAAATGCAAACCAACCTGGAGTTTCAAACCCTGGATACATAAGAAAAAAACCTAATAAAGCATAAGATATAATCCCAATAATAGGTGTCAATGTGTTTTTAAATAAAATATTAACTGTGTTTTTGGCTTGTCCAAAACCTGCTTCAACTCCAGCAAATCCTAAGTGCATTATGAAAACCAAAGCTGTGGCAAGCATCATCCATACATTATTTGCTGTTAGAAATGCATCACTCAATTGCAATGCTAATTGAGCAACTTCAGCGTTTTCTACTATTGCATTTGAACTCGATTCCAATGATTGATTTGCTGTATTTATGATCTCGTTTTTCATCTTGAAATTATCTGTACCTTTTATTACTTGTTAATTATTTTTAAAACAACAATTCGCAAATCTGACTAATAATAGTTCATTTTTTAACCCTATTGTTTAATTTTTGTAAACATTTTAATTTTGAAGCCTCATTTTTAATGTATTTGTAATTGATTTTACATGAAACATGAAAAAATATGTTTAA
>CAYTFO010000013.1:0-18925 GCA_964437135.1 uncultured Roseivirgaceae bacterium
TGTCAAGGAACATATATTTTGTATAGAAAGAATAACGCAATCCGGGATTTGTTCCAGTGAAATTAGGTTCTGATGATAACTCATTTACATTTATTCTTGCAGTATTATTTATGGCTACACGATAGTCGATTTTATCGAATTGACCTTTCGCCCATATTCCGAGATTTCTTCCTAAATCATCCAACATATTGACGGTAGATATTGTGAATATTGGAGCATCCATAGACAAAGAAGTAGCAGTACTTCTCAAATTCATCCTACTCAATCCCTGCCATGCAGATTTACCTGCTCCAATATGTAAGTATTCGGAAAATCGATATTCCATGTATGCATCTAGCAACTTAAGCCTTAATGTGCTAAATGTATTTTGATTTAAGTTATTATTTCCAACTCCGAAATAAAAGAAGACCTTATTGATCTGACCATAACTGTTAATTCTGATTCTTCTTACTGAAATATCAAAGAGTTGATTTTCTGAAAAACCATTTAAAGTGGTTCCGGGATTTAAATCTGTATATCTGGCCCAAACCTGCGCTCGAAGTGAACCCTTAATATAATTACTTCCATCCTCATTGAGACTAAATCTTAGATTATTCTGGGAAAAAAGAAGGTTGGAAATAAGGAAGAGAGAAGTGAGAGTAAGTAGCCTTTTCAATGCTGTATTTTTGGGCAAATGTAGAACTCTCTATACTCCTGGGAAACCTTATAAACTAACCAATGTCATGTTTAAAATTGATTGATATCCCTACTTTAAAATAAATTTATTTTACCCATAGGTTTTTTGGATATATTTCAAGGTTATGCAACCTGGTGAACTGTTCCTGAACCCATTTTTTATCTTCTGAATATGTAACCCCATACCAATTGTCAGCTGTTGGGATAACTGGAATTTTTACTCCCGACTCAAGCATGTCACTCATGACTGTTGGAATACCATATTCAACTTTCAAATTTTCATCAGCCTGTCTGTAAACATCATCGAAACCATTTCTAATCCTTGAAAAAACGGTTGGACTAAAACCCAGCAGGTTCATAGAAACAAGCGTTTCAGGCTCAAGATAATTTTTTTCTCCATTTTCAGGATAGTAAACTTTGCCAACTTCTTTAGCAATGTTAATACACTCTTTGATGCCCGTAAGTTCTCCCTTGCTATTTACGTTACATACTCCCCTATTTACTGTTCCATGGTCTGTCAGGGTATTATTTAATTTATAACCGACTAAACAAGCTGCATCTTTAGTTGCATCTACACCTGATAAATGATCAAAGGCTGCCTGAAGAGAGTTTCTGCCATAAAAATCATCAGAGTTCACAATAGCAAAAGGCTCCGTTACCTCATTTTCAGCCATCCAAACTGCATGCGCTGTACCCCAGGGTTTCATCCTGCCTTGTGGAACACTATATCCCTCAGGCAATGAATCTAACTCCTGATAAACAACTTTTAATTCCCCTCTGTCTTTCCATTTATCCAGTATTTGTAAATTAAAATCTTCTTCAATCTCTTTCCTGATCACAAAAATAATTTTAGAAAAACCTATTTGTAATGCATCATATATTGTGTAATCGATAATTTTCTCACCGGATGGTCCAAACTTATCCAACTGTTTGATTCCTCCGTACCTACTACCCATTCCAGCGGCTAATACAACTAAAGATGGCTTCATTTTCTTAAATTTTGTGCAAATATATAAGTAATGTTTAGACTACCTTCCCGTTAATAAACTACAATTGTGATTTCTTTAAGAGATGATTGATTAATTTTAAAAAAAGAAAAAAATGAAAATTTTAAAGCTGGCCATACTTCTTTCTATTACAGTAAGTTTTTCTTCTTTAGCTCAAAACGTAAATGTGTTTCCAGACATGGAAACAGAAACACTTACCAATAAATTCATCAATATCCCTAAGGATTTAAATGACAAGTATTCAGTAATTGGACTTGCTTTTTCAAAAAAATCTGAAAATGCATTAAAAACATGGTTTTCTCCCGCTTACAACCAATTTATATATAAATCTGAGACTCCCAGCCTATTTGCTTCTGAATATGATGTGAACTGCTACTTCATACCCATGTTTACTGGCGCCAAAAGAGTGGCTTATCAAAAGACTATGGATAACGTTAAAAAAGAGATTGACAGAAGATTATTACCTCATGTTTTATTTTACTCAGGAAAACTCAAGTTTTATAAGGAGGCACTGAATTTTGACGGAAAAGATATTCCATATTTCTATGTATTAAATCTAAAGGGAGAAATAGTTTACAGTACTTCAGGTGCTTATTCTGATGCTAAAATGCAGGAAATACTTGAAGCACTGGACGAAATATGGGGTGAATAATTCAGTGTTTTTTATCCCAGAAACCATATAGCCAGTTACCAGGCGCGTCTTTATCATCGCTTTTGAAAAACTCTTCGACTGCACTAATCATTTCTTCTCTACTGAGCATATCGTCACTGTTTAAGTCAAGTTTGTTGTAACTCTTGGCAGAGTACCTGATTTCAATTCGATACGCCATGAATAGGTCGATGTATTCATCCAAAGAGATGAAGCCATCTCCATTATTATCAAAATGATTGAAAATATCCTTTGTTAGTTCGGTAACATAGCTTTTAAAGAACTCTTCACTTCCATTTATTAGGTTTTCATCAACAAATTGTAACCATTCAGAAAGTGTGGCATTGTTTATATCAACATAATCAACCTTTTCGCGAAATGTATCCCATGAGTTTCCAAATTTTCCCATGATTTCGTCATAATTTGAAGAACCTTGTTTATATCCCCAAAGTATATTTAAATTCTCGCCAATTGCCTGAAAATCATCTTTTTCAATAATTCCATTGTTGTCAAAATCAAGAACTTTAAAATAGTGGGTCATTTTTTGCTTTTGGAGGTCTGTCAACATAAGCACGAATTTTTTATAAATGTAAATATAAATGCATTAATTACTACACAAGATACTAGCTTTACCCATAAAGGTAACAAGTCACCCTTGTTGGTAGTTTCTCTGTATCGATAAGCAACAAATTAAGATGAAAAAAACGGCCCTTATTATTACGATAGGTGATGAAATACTTTATGGACAAACCCTTGATACCAATTCGCATTGGATTAGCGGCATTTTGGACAGTATTCACATAAAAGTCATAAGAAAAATTACCGTAGCTGACACAAAAGAAGATATTCTTGCTGCATTTGAAGAAGGAAAAAAATCGAGTGATATCATTTTCATCACCGGTGGATTAGGGCCTACAAAAGATGATCTTACCAAACCTTTATTAGCCGAGTTTTTTAATTCTAAACTTGTCTTGTTTCCTGAAGCGCTGAAAAACATAGAATCTCTATTTGAAAGAGCTGGCAGGGAAATGACAGAATTAAACAAACAACAAGCTGAGCTTCCCGATAAATGCGAAATGATCCAGAATAAACTGGGGACAGCTCCAGGTATGTGGATAGAAGAAGAGGGTAAGATTTTTATTTCTATGCCCGGTGTTCCATATGAGATGAAAGCAATGATGAATAATATCATCATTCCTAAAATCCAAAAAAAACTGGGAAATGGGAATATTCACCACAAAATAATCAAGACTGTAGGTATTCCTGAATCGAAACTTGCTGATAAAATAAAAGACTGGGAAACCCAACTACCTGAAAATATTAAATTGGCTTATCTGCCAAGTCTGGGACAGGTAAAATTGAGATTAACATCTACAGGTGATGATCTTGATCAAATAAAAGAAATGACTTCGAAACAAGTCGAAAAACTATTACCCCTTATTGATAAATATGTTTATGGATATGATGATGATGAACTGGAAGCTGTCGTCGGGAAACTACTATCTAAAAACAATCATACCCTCTCAACTGCTGAAAGCTGTACCGGCGGTTATTTAGCACATCTGATCACTTCGATCCCAGGTAGTTCAAATTATTATAAAGGAAGTGTGATATCCTATGCAAATGAAGTTAAAATTGATGAACTTTATGTAAAGGAAAGTGATATTGAAAATTTCGGAGCTGTCAGTGAAGAGGTAGTATGCAGTATGGCTGAAGGTGTAAGAAAACGTCTGAAAACAGATGTTGCACTAGCTACAAGTGGAATAGCGGGGCCGGATGGAGGAACAGAAGATAAACCTGTTGGAACAGTCTGGATTGCATATGCCGACAAGGATAAGGTTGTGGCTAAAAAACTTCAACTAACCAAAGACAGAAAGCTAAATATTCAGTATAGTTCTGTAGCAGCATTAAATCTGTTAAGAATTAACTATAAATAATTTTAACAAAATATTGTATCTTTGTGACACCCAAAAATGAACTAAAATAAAATTTTATATGGCTACTGTAGAAATGCTAATGCCCAAGATGGGAGAAAGTGTAATGGAAGGAACCGTGCTTTCATGGTTGAAAAATGTTGGAGATGCAATTGAAGAAGATGAATCTTTACTTGAGGTGGCTACAGACAAAGTTGATACTGAAATACCGTCAACTCATGCTGGTGTGCTTAAAGAAATACTAGCAGAGGAAGGCGATGTAATTGAGGTAGGTAAGCCTATTGCTATTATAGAAACAGAAGGTGAAGAGGAAAAAAGCTCAAATAATGGAACCCCCGAAGAAACTTCAGAAACATCAGGAGAAGCTGTAAATGAAGCAACAAAAATATTGGAAACAGCCATAGCTGAACATTCTGCAGAGAGCATTCCAACTAAGAGTGACAGTGGTCGATTTTTTTCCCCTTTAGTTAAAAGTATCGCAAAAGAAGAAAACATCTCACTTGCGGAATTAGAAAGCTTACCTGGTACAGGCAAAGACGGCAGAATCACAAAAACAGATATTCTTGATTATGTAGAGAAGAAAAAATCTGGCACTGTAAAAGCACCAGAAATCAAGAAAACCGAACCCATTTCAAATGGAGTTGCAAGAAAAGAAGTAAAACCCGAACCAGTCGCAATCAGTGGAGAGGATGAAATCATTGAAATGGACCGAATGAGGAAAATGATTGCAGAGAGAATGGTTGCCTCTAAAGCCATATCTCCTCATGTTACATCATTTGTTGAGGCGGATGTTACCACTATGGTTAAGTGGAGAAATAAAATGAAAAACATCTTCATGGAGCGTGATGGACAAAAGCTTACGTTTACTCCCATAATAATCGAAGCTATTGTAAAGGCTATCAAGGATTATCCGATGATAAATATTCAGGTCGATGGAGATAGGATTATAAAAAAATCATCTATAAACATTGGTCTGGCAGTTGCACTTCCATCTGGCAACCTTATTGTACCGGTTATTCAAAATACAGATCAATATAATTTGTTAGGTCTTACTCAGAAGGTCAATGACCTCGCAAAAAGAGCCAGAGATAATAAATTGAAACCAGATGAATTAAGCGGTGGAACATTTTCAGTATCTAATGTGGGATCCTTTGGAAATGTAATGGGAACACCCATTATCATGCAGCCTCAAGTTGCAATCATGGCTTTAGGTGCTATACAGAAAAAGCCGGCAGTTATAGAAACGCCAGATGGGGATTTGATAGGCATCCGACATAAGATGTTCTTATCGCATAGCTATGATCATAGAGTGGTAGATGGCGCACTTGGGGGAATGGTTGTAAGAAGAGTTGCGGATTATCTGGAAGGTTTTGATATAAATAGAGAAGTTTAAGTCATGGGTCATTCGCATGACCATTCTCACACTACAAAAAACATTAAGACAGCATTTTTTCTTAATGTTTTTTTTGCTTTCATAGAATTTATTGGAGGTATACTTACCAACAGCGTCGCGATTATGTCAGACGCGCTACATGATCTTGGAGATAGTTTTAGTCTGGGATTAGCATGGTATTTTCAAAAATTAAGCAATAAAAAAAGAAATGAGGTTTACACCTATGGGTATAAACGTTTCTCAATATTGGGTGGAATTATTAATTCCATAATCCTATTTATTGGTTCCGGAATAATTATATACAATGCAATTCCAAGATTATTCAATCCGGTTATGCCGGATACGAAAGGTATGATAGCTTTATCAATACTGGGAATAATCATAAATGGAATTGCAGCAATGCGATTACTTAAAAGTCATTCTCTAAATGAAAGGGCCGTTTATCTGCATCTAATCGAAGATGTATTAGGTTGGGTAGCAACTCTCGGCGTTTCTATTACACTTTTCTTTTATGATTTGCCCATTCTGGATCCAATTTTATCATTACTGATTTCTGTATTTATACTCTATAATGCCGGAAAAATTTTGAAAAAAAGCACTGATATTATTCTTCAAAAAACACCTGATAATATTGATGCTAAATTGATCGAAGATTCCATTCGATCAGAAGTATTGGTGAAGGATGTACATGATTGCCATATCTGGTCAATGGATGGCAGCAGACATATATTGTCTATACATATTGTACTTCAAAAAGATCTGGAAATTTCATCTATATCCAGCTTAAAGAAAAGTTTAAAAGAAAAAATAAAACTATTAGGTATCGATCACTCAACTTTTGAATTTGAACTTGAAAATGAAGATTGCTATTCGTGTTAGATTAAAGTGTATTATAGTAGTCAAATAGCTTTTTCAGATCATACCTGGAATCAAAATCGATATTTTCATTTTTGATAAAATCTTTAACAAGAGATTTCTGATCGTCAAAGGCTTCTAATATCTGTTTCTTTTCTTCAATAGAATACACTGAATTATTGATTCTCATATAATAAGGAGGGAATGTCACATCATCATACTTATTCAACTTTAAGCCTTCCCTGTAAAGCAATTCCACCTTTCCACTTGATAACTGTTCAAAAAGAAAGAAGTCAGCATTAAGTCCAAAACTCGCAGATACATACCTTACTTTATTTCCATCCGGTTCAACGATTGTTACCCGTTGAATATCTCTTGCATAATGATGTTTGTAAGTATTTCCTTCCTTTAAAACAGCCTGATTTCTTTCAAGATCAACCTGGACATTACCCTGATATGTTTCAGTATTGGTTACGATCTTGCCTTCATTGACACTGTCAATTGAACAATTCAATAAAAGTGAAAAGAGTATTACCAACATTTTAGTCTATAGTTTAGGGTTGCTGTAAAATAACGGAATTACTTTTTCAATGATACACTCAAGAGCCAGATGTAACATTAATATAATTTAGAATTAATAACCAGATAAGAATTCGATAATATGAGTATGAATACTATCAATTTCATCATCCGTGATAACATATGGAGGCAATAAATAGATGACATTTCCAAGTGGTCGAAGAAGTATATCCCGCTCCATAAAATGTCTGTAAATTTTCTCTTTTATCGAACTGGTATAGCCGGGGTTTTCTGAAAACAACTCTATGGCCAAAACAGTGCCGGTGCTTCTTACATCTTTTACTAAATTCTTTGAAATACCATATTCTTCAAATCTACTTACGAAATCCTTTTGTTTTCTTTCAATCTGCTCAATTCGTTTTCGTACTGATTTTTTTTGAAGGATTTTTAAGGAGGTAACAGAAGCCGCACATGCAATGGGGTTTGCAGTAAATGAATGACCATGATAAAATGTCTTATCCGGATTTTCATCATCAAAAGCATCGACGATCTTTTGATTCATCACCGTCAAACCAAGTGGCAAAAATCCTCCACTTATTCCTTTGGAAAGACATACGATATCTGGTTTATTTTCCACATAATCACATGCAAATAATTTACCCGTCCTCCCAAATCCAGTCATGACCTCATCTGCTATTGTCACAACATCATTTTCCTGAGCAATAGAAATTAATTGGTTAAGAATTTCTGGCTCATACATCCTCATTCCCGATGCCCCTTGCACCAATGGCTCAAAAATAAATACAGCAGCATCTCCTTTCCCGGCAATCTCATTCATCTTATTGATAGAATTATGACCTTTGCCTACAGGAAAAGGAATAAACTCAACCTCGAAAAGATATTCACTAAAGGGAAATGTAAAGGTATTCTCTCCTCCAAGTGACATAGCACCAAATGTATCACCATGATATGCTCCTTCGATAGCTATTATTTTCTTTCGGGTTTTATCTCCTTTATTTTTCCAGAATTGAATACCCAGCTTTAAGGCAACCTCTGTTGAAGTACTTCCATTATCAGAAAAAAAGACTTTTTGATATCCTGGCAAAACTTCAAGAATCAGCTTAGTCAGATCAATTGCAGGCTTATGGGTAAAACCAGCAAATATCACCTGCTCTAGCTTTCTTGCTTGTTTTGCTACACTTTTAGCTATTTCAGGATGAGCATGACCGTGAATATTGACCCACCAGGAAGAAATGGCATCAATAATTTTTCGTCCATCTTTTGTATACAGGTAACTTCCTTTGGCTTTCTTAATAAAAATAGGATTTTGACCCGTAATTGGACTAAAAGGATGCCAAATATGATCAATATCGATTTTTTCTCTTCTATTCATATCCAATTTTCAGTTAATTCTTCAGAGAATTTTTTAACAGTTTCTTTATCAACCTTCGCCAACTGAGGGATTCTTAGTAAACATTTATATCCACTTTTATCGAGAATTATTGACTCACTTTCCTGGTTTGGCTCACCGTTGAAAATTATCCCTTTTACTGGTAAATTATTTCTTTTGAGATAATCCAAAGTCAGCAATGTGTGGTTTATACTTCCCAGGTATAAATTGCTCACCAATATAATCTTACATGAAAATTGTCGCGCGATATCAATCACATAATCATTTTCATTTAGAGGAACCAGCACCCCACCTGCTCCTTCAATAACGAGATCATTAGATCTATTTTGTGGTAATTGAATGTTTTCAAGGGATATCCTCACATTATCAATTTTTGCTGAAGCGTGAGGTGAAGCAGGCGTTTTGAGTAAATAAGATTCCTCATAAAATACAGTTTTCGAATTACTAATTAATTCAATTACTGTTTCAGTATCTCTGGGATAACCGGATTGTACAGGCTTCCAGTAGTCCGCTTTAAGAAATTCAGTTAAAATAGCACTAACTAATGTTTTACCGCTATCTGTTCCAATAGCTGTTACAAAATATTCCATCTGTTAAAATAATTCTTTAATTAGAGTACCTGATAGCATATTTATCTGTTCCAGGGAATGGTTTGCGTGAATACTGATTCTTAATCTTTCTGTTCCTTCTTTTACCGTGGGTGCCAGAATTGCACGAACATCTAGACCTTCCTTTTGCAAAGATTCAGCAACTTGCTTACACTTAGTATTTCCTGAAATCATTACCGGTTGAATAGCTGTATTTGAACTAACTGTCAGCATAGAACCAATGCTACTTTTGAAATTCTCAACGTTGTTTTTCAAATAATCCTGCAGATGATTGTTTTCCGCAAGAAAATCAAAACTAGAATTTATTGATACTACAGAATGTGGCGGTAATGAAGTAGTATATATAAAAGGTCTGCTAAAATTAATCAGGTATTGAATTAGTTTTCCAGATCCAGCGACACAAGCGCCATGTACGCCCATTCCTTTTCCAAAAGTATAAACTCTGGCAAATACATCTTCTTCCAGATCATTTATACAAATCAAACCCTCTCCCCTTTCGCCATAAACACCCGTACTGTGTGCTTCATCTACTATCAAATAGCAATTATACTTATTACAAATTTCTATTATTTCAAAAAGAGGAGCAGTATCCCCATCCATAGAAAAAACACTCTCAGTAATTATAAAAACATCTCCTGTACTTTGAAGAATTTTCTTCTCCAAATCAATAATATCGTTGTGATTAAAAGAATATGATTGCGCTTTACTCAGCCAGGCTCCTTCTTTAATACAAACGTGAGAAAGTCTGTCGTAAATTATTGTATCACCTTTTCCACCAAGAGAAGAAATTAATCCCTGATTCGCATTATAACCTGAGTTAAAGAGCAGGGTGGCCTCTGCTTTAAAAATACCTGCAAGCTTTTCTTCAAGATTAGTATATAATTTTGAATTTCCTGATATCAATCTGGAACCGGTCCCTCCAACCTTTAGTTTTTTTCTATTAAATTCCTCTTTGATGTGTTCATGTAATCTCTCATTAGCAGCTAATCCCAGATAGTCATTTGATGCAAAATCAATCAGTGATTCATTATCCACCAACTTACGAAGGCTATTATTTTCAAGCCTGTTATTCAAAGCGGACTCAATTGAATTCGGAAGATTTTTGGATTGATCTTTCATGATATACAGAGCGAAATTAGTATACAGATTTCTATATTTGGCCTCGTAATGAGAATATTGGTTTGGGTTTGTGCGTTTATAACACCAATAGTTGGTTGGTCACAGCAGAAAGAAGAAATATTACTAACCAAAGAAGTAAGGTTAGTAGTAGATAACGATGTTTTTTTATCATTGATCAATGATCAATACTATTCAAGTGGGATTTTCGGGTACTATAGATGGCTTAAAAAGAATTCCGATTCAAAAAAGTCTATTCGTTCAGTTTCGATTAATCAAAGAATGTATACTCCCAGAAAAGTTAGATGGGATGAAATAAATGAATTTGACAGACCTTATGCAGGTCTATTATCTATGTTCTTATCACAAGAAAACTATATCAGAAAAAATCAATATTTATTAAGTCGACTTGAATTGGGATGGATGGGACCAGCAACTAAAACAGGTGAAATTCATGAATATTGGCATGGTGTTCTAGGATTACCAAATCCCAACGGGTGGGAATACCAAATCCAAAACTCCCCTATCATAAATGGACATTTTACTTATGCGCGTACACTTGCCAGTGACTTAGGTATCGATCTTATTTCAGAAACCAATGTTGCAATGGGTACTGTATTCAATAACATACGACAGGAATTGATGGTTAGGATTGGTAGTATTAGGAATATTGGATCAGGAGTTCACTACAATGGAAATTTAGGTACCAATTATAAATTATCCGAAAAAGGTAAATTAATAGAAGGCTATATGTTTTATTCACCAGGAATTGAATATAATATTTACAACGCAACTATAGAGGGAAATATCATGGGCCCATTGACACCACATACGGAAACTCCAAAAAACTGGATTTGGCAAAACAGGTTTGGGTTGATGCTAAGCTGGATATCTTTTGACGTTCAAATGATCGTGTACACGAGAAGTCAGGAAACTACAGAAGCAAATAAACATTACTACATGAGTGTTCAATTAAATAAGAGATTTTAAATGAATAGGCCTGGTTTTTTGTCATTTGCTGTTTTTTATCTGTATGCAATAATTGGTTATTCGCAATCCTACCCTCTTGGTCTCAATCCATCTGATTTAAAGTGGAAGAAGATTGAAACTGACAAGGTAGAAGTCATCTTTCCGGAAAATATTGAAGATCAAGCACAAAGGGTGGCAAATTTGATAGATGTACTGGATGATAGCAGTTACTACAGTCTCGGAGAAGATCTTATCAAAACAGACATAATTTTACAAAATCAGGGTGTTACTTCAAATGGATTTGTTACGGTAGGTCCTTTCAGATCCGAATTTTACACAAATGGCCCTCAGCTCAATTTTTCTGGAAATGTTAACTGGATGGATTTACTAACCATTCATGAGTACAGACATATTCAGCAATTTACCAATGCAAGAAAGGGAGTTACTAAACTTGGATCCATTTTATTAGGTGAATACACCTGGGGTCTGATGTCAGGGCTTGCTCTTCCAAGGTGGTTTTTTGAAGGAGATGCTGTTTTTACTGAAACTTACCTTACAAATGCAGGTAGAGGAAGAACTCCGGAATTTGAAAATGAATACAAAGCCTTATTGCTTGAAAATCAAAGGTTTGGATACGAAAAAGCCTCTGCAACATCTCTGAAAAACTTTGTTCCAAATCACTACAATCTGGGATATCATATGGTAGCTCATGTAAGGCAAAATTATGGAGATTCGATTTGGGAGGAAGTCTTGTCTGATGCTGTTAAATATGAAGGTTTATTCTATCCATTTAATAAATCTCTTAAGAAGAAAACAGGTATGCGCTCACCTGCTATTTATAAAACACTCTTAAAAGAACTTGATTCAAACTGGAATCAAAAAATGACAGAAACAGGTGCTAAATCATATGAAGCGATCAATTCACCTAAAAAGAAGAGAACATTTATAAGTTATCGTAACCCCAGATTCCTGGACGATGAAAACATAATTGCAGAGAAAAGTGGTTTTAATCAAATTCCTACCTACGTTCTAATGGACAAGGAAGGAAATGAAAAAAACCTATTCAAACCCGGACTTTATTCCGATGGTAATGCAACCCTGCAAATAAAGAAAGGATACTTGGTATGGAGTCAAAATGAATTTGATCCAAGATGGGGAAACAAAGATTATTCGGTTATAATGCTTTATGATATCAAGAAAAAATCTAAAAGACAACTAACCTCGAAAACCAGGTATTTTGCGCCAAAAATAGCTCCCGATGGAAGAAAAATTGTTGCAATTCATTCTCCCACAGATCAGAATTTTGAATTACATCTCATTGATATTACTTATGGTGCAACTTATCAAAAACTGCAGTTTGACGGAAATTATCAGTTTTCTTTTCCTGAATGGATTGATGATAATAACATCGCTGTTGTAGTAAAACAGAATAGCCAAAACAGTATCGGAATCATAAATGTAGAAACAGGTAAACTTAACTTTTTAACACCATTCTATGAAAATCAACTTTCTTATCTTGTTTATCATAATGGGATTATTTATTTCCAGTCATACTTCAATGGCACAGACAATATTTATGCTTTTGAAATTAATGATAAAGAATTATTTCAGGTCACAAACTCAAAATTTGGTGCGATACAACCGGATATAAACACTTCAGGAGAAGAAATCTTGTTTAGTGATTATAGCTGGCAAGGTTATAATATCGTAAGAAGCAATATTGATAATTCCCAATGGATACCTATAAAGAACACATCGAGGAATGAAACTTATTTAACTTCAACCTCCAAAACTCCAAACATCCTGAACCAAATCCCAGAAAAAAAATATGAGGTTCAGAATTTCAGTACAGCTGAAGGATTGATAAACTTCCATAGCTGGTATCCCATTATAGATGAACCGAATTTTGGAATAGAATTGGTGTCAAACAACAAAATGACTACTCTTTCAGGAACTGCATCAGTAAAATATAATCTTAATGAAGATCGGTTTTACTATGGACTGGGAATAGATTATGGTGAAAAGTTTTTTGCCTTCGAAGGAGATTATGAATTCGGAAAAAGATCCCGGTATTTACCTATCTATCAGGAAGGTTTAGATGAAAATGATACTTTAAGAGCTTCAATCTCTATTAGCCCTCAAGAATGGAATGAACATAATGTAAGTGTTGGTGCAGTTCTTCCTCTGAATCTTACTGTTGGTAACATGTTTTCAAGACTTTGGATATCCAACTATGCAAAAAGTATTTGGGTAGATTACGAGTTTGATAGCTTAGGTACAAATGAAAATTTTGGAGCTTATGAATTTGATCTAAGCTATTATTTGATTCAACGAACTGCCCGTCAACATATTAGACCTAGATTAGGATTATCTCTTGATTTTAATGTTCAGGCAACAATTGCAACTTCCATCAATAAAGCAAATTCAGTCAATCTTAGAGTGATCGGATACCTTCCAGGTGTTATGAAAACACATAGCTTTTATGTTGACTACAATTACAATTCGGAAAACCTGGTTAGTCAGTATAAATTCAGAGACTCATTTTTTTATGCAAGAGGTTATAATGGAGTAATCCATGATGATATATGGAGGATAGGCTTTAATTATGAACTTCCTTTATTTTATCCGGACATTCCACTGGGTCCTTTTGCATTCTTCAAAAGATTTAAAGCAAACTTATTTTTCGATATCAGCCAGTCTTCAATCAATGCCATATCCGTCAATGATATTAGAGCAGTCACGCCTGTTTCTTTCACGGGAAGTTTAAATCCCTCAGAAAACTCATTTACATCTACAGGAATAGAACTTACTACCGATTTTAGGTTTCTTCGAGTTCTGGATATTGATCTCGGTGTGAGATATAGTAGATTATTAGAAGAACAAAACTCACTTAATTCCAATCAATTCCAGTTCATCCTAAGATCTATCGGAATTTGAAAATTTAATTGTAATTTAAAAACTTATTAATTCAATAAACGTTTGGCCTAAGTTCTTACAAATATCACAATGGAATTATAAAAATAATGTGATCCATCTAAAAAAAAGCTTACTATTCTACCAATCCAATATTTACTTATCAAATATTTTGTAATTTTTATAAACATTATATTTATATTTGTAGTTGAATTCGTTGATAATTAATGAAAAAGAACAGAGATATGCGAACTAGTGTTAAATTATTGCTAACAAACTGCTTACTATTTTTAGGAATTGTAGCTTATTCACAAGATGTTTCTTTTTCTTTCAGGTACCAGCAGGAAGAATTGAAAGATATGGAAATAAGTGAGGAGATGTTGAAAGATCATTTTCTTGGTTATGAGATTGCAAAGAAAATGCAGCTCTTGAAAGAAAGTTACACTTATCAGGAGCCAGGTACAGCTACTCAACCTGTTGGCGCAACTGTTGTTGAAAAACCTTCAATTTTTTACTCAGTTAAGAAAATTGAAAGACATCTAAAAAAAGCAACGAAAAAAGAAATGATTGGTGAAGACGATGCCAGAGCACAGTTAAATAGTATTCTTGACATCGCATTGAATATCAGATATCAGGAAACCGAAAAGTTTGAACAGATTCTATGGGACATAAAAGACCCTGAAGAAATGGCTACTTTGTACAGCAGTAGAGTAAAACTTGAGATGTAACTCAAATTATTTTAGACATAAAAAACCCGCACTTGCGGGTTTTTTTATGCAAATAATTTTTCCTTCTCTACATCTTTGAAGCTTTCTCTCGGCTTCAGGTTTAAAGTCTGAAACATTTGCTTGTCTTCATTTACATTATTATTTGGAGTGGTAAGCAATTCATCCCCAGCAAAGATTGAATTTGCACCAGCCATAAAACATAATGCCTGTTCTTCAACCGACATTCTTACTCTCCCTGCAGATAACCTCACCATTGCTTTTGGCATAATAATTCTTGCTGTTGCAATCATTCTTACCATTTCCCATACACTAACTTTTTCCTGATCTTCAAGAGGTGTTCCCTCTACTGGAACAAGAGCATTTACCGGAACTGATTCAGGGTGTTGCGGCAATGTTGATAGAGTATGCAACATTCCAATTCTATCATGAACTGTTTCTCCAAGTCCAATTATTCCACCTGAACAAACAGAGATATTGGCTTTTCTTACATTTTTCAATGTATTTAGCCTATCATCATATTTCCTTGTAGTAATGATCTGCTTGTAATGATCTTCACTAGTATCAAGGTTATGGTTATAGGCATACAATCCGGCAGCTTTCAATTTTTGTGCCTGATCCTCTGTAATCATACCTAAGGTGCAACAAACTTCCATTCCCAGGTTATTTACACCTCTGACCATTTCAATTACTTTATCAAAATCCCTGTTATCTCTAACTTCTCTCCAGGCAGCCCCCATGCAGAATCGGGTACTACCATTTTCTTTGGCAGTTTTTGCAGAATCCAGAACAAAATCTACGTCCAATAATTTATGAACCGTAACATCCGTTTGATATCTCGCGGCTTGTGGACAATAAGCACAATCCTCAGGACAACCTCCGGTTTTTATTGATAATAATGTGCAAACCTGAACTTCATTTGGATCATTAAATTGACGATGCACTGAAGCAGCTTTGTATATGAGATCCATTACAGGAAGATTGTAAATTTCTTCAATTTCCTTCCTTGTCCAGTTATTTCTAATTTCCATAATACTTATTTGAGACTAAAGAAGCAATATAGTAAACAATCAAAATGTGACAAATTTTAATTCATCTCTATTAGCCACGGCAACCTGGCTTGAATTCCATTTAGATTATTTAATTTATCAATTTTTTCAGTGTACTTTTTTATAAACTGAGGTTGATCCGCCAATACATAAGATTTCACAGTAGAAGTTGATTGCTCAAGAAGTTTCTCTAACAATGGTTTTTGTCTGGGGTAATATCTTAATCTGTAATCTCCTTCAATATCTGCAAGTTTGGCTGCTATTTCTATTGCATCTTCAAGATCTCCCAGTCGATCTACTAGTTTAATTTCTTTTGCCTGAACGCCAGACCAAACCCTTCCTTCCGCAATTTCCTTAACATCTTCAAGTGGTATACTTCTGGATTCAGAAACTTTAGTGATAAATGTGGTGTACCCTTTTTCTACGGTTTTTTGAATTACACTTCTTTCAAAATCAGTTAAGGGTCTGGTAAGAGAAACAAAATCTGAAAACTCTCCGGTACCGACTGCTTCGTTAGTGATGCCCAACTTGTTATCAAGAAAATTATCCAGGTTAAATAACAAACCAAATATCCCAATAGATCCTGTTATAGTCGTTGGTTGCGCAACTATTGAATCACACGCCATGGATATATAATAGCCTCCTGAGGCTGCTACATCAGACATTGAAGCTACGATTGGCTTCACCCCTTTTGTTTTTACAACTTCTCTCCAAATCATATCAGACGCTGTAAGGCTTCCTCCGGGTGAGTTTACTCGTAATACAATTGCTTTTATGGATTTATTCTCACGTGCTTTTCTGATTTCATTAGCTAATTGTTCCCCTACAATTGTTGTTTCGTCTCCTCCCATTACAATTTCTCCTTCTGCAAATATTACAGCTATCCTATTAGAAGAAGTATTAGGATCACTGATGGTTTTTTTGTAGTCACGGAAAGAAATAAAATTTATATCAGAAATGGACTCTACTCCTGATTTCTTTGCCATTACTTCTTTTATCTCATCTTCATAAACAAGACCATCGATTAATCCATAATTTACACCATCAATTGGGATTTGAACAGTCATTTCGTCAGATAGTTGTCTTAAACTTCCAGAGATATCTCTGACACTGGAAGTATTTGCCAACTGATGGTCATAGATTGAATTAAGCAATTCAGTTAACTGGAGCCGATTTGCTTCGCTCATTTGTTTTTGCTGGAAAGGCTCAACAAAGCTCTTGAATTGACCTACTCTGAAAATCTCAGGCTGGATATCTAATTTATCAAACAGACCTTTCCAGAATGTAACGTTAATGCTTAACCCATTAAATTCTAAAGCGCCTTCAGGGTTTACCAATATTGAATCTGCAACATTTGCCAGGTAATAGTCATTTTCACTTAAATATTCACTGTAGGCAAAGAAAAACTTTCCCGAAGTTTTAAAATCAATTAATGCTTCTCTTATTTCTTCCAAAGAGCCATAGCCACTCAATAAAAATTGGGGCTCAAGATAAATCCCAATAATTTTATCATCAGTTTTTGCTGATTTAATAGAATTTACGACATCAATTAGGCCAATTGGTAAAGGTGCGGAATTGGGAAATAACTCCTGAAGGGGATCATCAACAGTTCTTTCCTGTACCACTCCTGAAAGTTTAAGAGATAAAATACTGTTATTTTTAACAATTGGTACTTCCTCCTGACCAAGAGTTGCAATAACCCCCGCGAAAATGAAAAAACCAACAAAAAAGAATAAGAAAAGGCCAACGAGAGTAGCCAATAAATTTCTGAGAAATGCCATGTTCAATTAATACTTTTGTAGCAAAACTATAGTATAGTCAAATTGTATACGAGACTTCATAAGATAATTGTTACCAAATTTGTATGAATGGAATTTATTTATTGCTTGGATCTAATCTCGGAGACAGATTGAGTAATCTTAAAACTGCTATTTATAATATTAACCAAAAGGAAATCCGAGTTCTAAAAAGTACTAATATTTATGAGTCTGAGCCATGGGGAAAAACTCAACAACCTCATTTTTTGAATCTGGTTCTTGAGGTTGAAACAGATTTATCTCCCGTTGAGCTATTATCACGAATATTGGAAATAGAAAATCTTATGGGGCGAAAACGAATTGAAAAATGGGGTGAAAGGCTAATTGATATAGATATTTTGTACTACTTTGACCGGGTGGTAGATCTCCCAAACCTAAAAGTTCCACATCCTGAAATTAAAAATCGAAGGTTTACCCTGGAACCTTTAAATGAGCTTGTTGGAAATGAAATTGATCCTTTACTCCAAAAATCTATCACGGAACTCCTGAAAGAAACAAATGATCAACTCTCTTGTAAAATATCAAGCCACTATAGCTTATGACAGTTTTTGATGCTTCGATACTCGTATTAGCAGGTCTTTTTGCAGGTTTCATTAATACTATTGCAGGAGGAGGATCATTGATAACAATGCCGCTATTGATATTCCTGGGATTACCCTCATCAGAAGCGAATGCATCTAACCGTGTAGCACTATTCATTCAAAATATTTTTTCAGTTCAGGGATTTAGGAGTAAAGGCGTAAGTGTTTTTCCCTACGCTTTTTATGCTGCATTAACAGCATGTATTGGCGCTATCATTGGTGCAAACCTCGCAGTGGATATAAAAGGAGAGCTATTCAATAGGATTCTTGCGGTGGTCATGTTGTTGGTTATAATTCTAACCATAACCAAACCCTACTTTTCTAAGTTCAGCAATATTGAATCATGGACATCAAAAAATAAAGCCCTAAGCTTAACCCTGTTTTTTTTTATAGGTATTTACGGAGGCTTTATTCAAGCAGGTGTAGGATTTTTGATTATTGCTTCTCTCACTGGTATCCATGGTTTGAATATGGCTAAAACAAATAGCATTAAAGTTTTTGTGATCCTATGTTACACTTTAATTGCTATCGTAATTTTCATAATTGAGGATCAAATAAGATGGAAGTATGGCTTGACTTTAGCTGCTGGCAACAGTATTGGAGGGTGGGTTGCAAGCAGGTGGTCTGTAGGTAAAAATGATAAGTGGATAAGGTTAATATTAATAATTACCGTGTTAGCTTTGGCAATTAAACTTTGGTTTTTT
>CAYTFO010000013.1:18935-25035 GCA_964437135.1 uncultured Roseivirgaceae bacterium
TAAATAAAAACTATAGTAAATATAAGTAACGAATGGTTTTTTAGCTAAAGACTGAATACTAATAAAGGGATATTCCAATTGACAATTCAAATTCTTTGTAAATGAAAAGTATTTTTCAGAAAATCAACCCACATTTAATTTCAATTTTAGGCTTTATAGCCATTATATTCTTACTTTATCGTCCTCAATTCACAGAAAATAAAACACTGAGTCAGCATGACATTCTTCAGGGAGTTGGCACTAATCATCAGATAAGAGAATATTATGAGGAAACAGGTGAAGTACCTCTTTGGAATAACTATATCTTCAGTGGCATGCCTACTTATCTGGATGGCATTATATTTAAAGGGGATCTCCTCAAAACTGTGCAGCGTATTTCTAACATAGGTATTCCAAGACCTGCACACATCACATTCAGACTATTTTTGGGATTCTATTTCATGCTGATCATGTTTGGTGTCAGACCCTGGATTGCTTTTGCCGGAGCCCTGACATTTGGAATGAATGGTTTTAATATCATCAGCATAATGGCAGGCCATAATATGAAAATAGATGCTGTTTCGTACATCCCTTTGGTTATTGGTGCAGTCCATTATACACTTTATAAGAAAAAAATACTTGGTGCAGTACTTCTCTCTCTTTTTATGGCATTACAAATCCATACGGGACATTACCAGATGACCTATTATTTATTGTTGATAGTGCTGGTTTATGGAGTTGTCAATATGATTTGGGCTTTTAAAAACAATGAATCGAATAATTTCTTTTTGAAAGTTGGCATAATGGTGATTGCAGTTATATTTTCAATCGCTGCCAATACTGGTAAAATATGGACAACATTGGAGTACAGTAAGTATTCAACCAGAGGACCTTCAGACCTAGTGTCAACAAGTTCAGAGGAAAGCAGTGGACTTGATAAAAGTTATGCTTTTCAATATAGCAATGGAATTATGGAGCCATTTTTTCTATTTATTCCAAATATCCTCGGGGGCGCAAGCAATCAATCACTGGATGAAGATTCAAATCTGGGTTTAGCCTTGAGAAGAGCCGGGATGTCAAGACAACAAATCCAGCAACAACTTACTTCTGTACCAACATATTGGGGGGATCAACCTCTTTCTGCACCTTACTACGCTGGAATGGTAAGCGTTTTTCTATTTGTCTTGAGCATGTTTTTCCTGGATAAAAGATTAAAATACTTCGCTATTGCCATTGTAGCTCTGGGTATTCTTTTGAGTTATGGAGACAATTTTGCTGCATTCAATTATTTAATGTTTGATTATTTCCCTGGTTACAATAAGTTCAGGTCTGTAACCTTTGCCATTATCATTTCTCTAACCGGTATATCATTAGCTGGATTCGTTGGATTAGAAAAGGTTATTCAACAAAAACCCTCTGCTGAATCAGTCAAAAAGCTTTTTATGGCAATTGGAATAACCGGTGGGTTTGCCCTTTTTATATTAATAATAGCAAATTTTTTGAGCTACAGTGGAGCTATTGATAGCAGGTTACCTGAAGTATATTTAAATGCTTTATTAAAAGACAGAAAATCACTATTGACAGCAGATGCCTTTAGAGCATTGATATTTGTCCTAATTGCCGGGAGCCTGATTTGGGCTTACATAAAGGAAAAATTGAATAAAAATGTCGCCATTGGAGTATTCATATTAGTTGTATTTGTAGACATGTTTACGTTAACCAACAGATATTTCAAAGACTCTTTATTCGAAAAGGCTACTCCGCAAACAAAACTACAGGCAAGTCCGGCAGATCAGGTCATTCTTCAAAATACATCCTCAGGTGAAAGAGTCCTAAATCTTCAAAATCCATGGAATGAAACCAGAACGGCTTATCATCACGAGTCACTTGGAGGATATCATGGTGCAAAAATGCAGCGATACCAGGAGCTGATCGAATATCAGTTACAAAAAGACATGCAATATGCTATCAATCAACTGCAGTCAGGGAGTACTGATTTGTCAGGGGCAAATGGATTGAATATGCTTAATACAAGGTATTTCTTTGCAGGTTCTGCTCAAAATGCCGCAATTCCAAATAATAATGCTTTTGGTAACGCCTGGTCAGTTCAAAATGTAAAACTCGTAAATAATGCAAATGAAGAGATAGAGGCTGTAGGTAATACTAATCTGAAGCAAACTGCAATAATTGATCAGTCCAAATTTAATATTGCTGAAACTACCTACAGGCCAGCTACAATTGAATTGAAAGAAAAAACTCCAAATAAAATTACATATTCATCCAGATCTAATGGAAATTCTTTGGTTGTCTTTTCGGAGATTTATTATCCTGAGGGTTGGGTTGCAAAAATAGATGGAAAGGAATCCCCAATTTTTAGAGCAAATTATGTTTTAAGGGCCCTGGAAATTCCATCTGGTAATCATGAGATTGAGTTTGCTTTTGCACCTTCATCCTACATGATTGGAGATAAAATAACTCTTGTATTCAATATTTTACTAATATTACTTGTATTGTTTATTGTTGGTAGAGAAGCAAGATTTGCCTTAAAAGGGCAATAATTATGTATGGGCATTGTTTTTAGACAAAGTTTTTGGGGTGCTTTTTTCGGTTATGCCGGTGTGCTTGTTGGCTTTGTAAATACTATTATTTTAATGCCCAAATATATGTCTCCTGATGAGATTGGTATTTGGAGGACACTATTAAGTATTGCGACTTTTTTCATGCCCTTCGTTCTTTTGGGCACGCAAAACTCAATTACTCGATTTCTTCCCAATTTAAGTCAACATGAAAGGCAATCCATAATTACAACTTTATTATTTTGGATATGTCTGACATTCTTTGGGTTATTCATTATTTCCTTTCTTTTCAAGGATGTATTTGTAGGGTACTACGGTGAAAATGCTCCAATAATTGATGATCACTTTTACTATATTTTTATCCTGTTATTATGCATGGTAGTTTTTTCCTACATTGAATCAATATCAAGAGCTAATCTGGATATTACTACACCAAATTTTATAAGAGAAGTTGTTTATAAAGCCTCACATCTGGTCATTCTTATATTATTTGGGATACAAGTAATTGATTTTGTAGGATATCTATATCTACAGATTATCATTTATCTGATTTTAATATTGAGCTTACTGCTATTAATAATTTTCAGGCAAAAAACCCACTTTGGCAGACTCAATGATTTCTCTAAAACACTTAAGAAGCAAATATTTAGATATGGGTTATTTGCAATACTGAATGGATTGGGAGTCTCACTATTATTACAGGTTGATAAAATTATGGTTGCAAAATATCTTGGATTTGAAGAAGTAGCCATTTATACAATAGCCACCTATTTTGGGCTTGTGATCGGAATGCCCTCAAAATATATAGCACAAATCACAACACCTATTTTAACAAAGCATGTAAAAAAAGAAGAAATGGATAAGGTTGAAGAACTTTACCAATCTTCTGCAATCAACCAATTTATCGTAACTACATTTATCTTTCTTTTAATCTTTATAAATGTATCAGATCTCTATACGCTTGTTCCAAACGGCGAAATATATGCAGCGGGAATCAGTATTGTTTTTGTGACAGGTATAAGTAAAATAATAGAAGGTGGATTTGGGGTTGGAGGAGTTGTAATAATGGTCAGTGATCATTTTAAAATACATACACTCTTTATTGCTGTTACTGGTATTATTAATTTTATCTTGAATTTTTATACAATCCCAAAGTTTGGACTAATTGGTGCTGCTGTATCAACAGCTTTATCCTATTTGGCTTTTAATATTATTCGTTACGTATTTTTGAAAAAGAAATTCGAACTGGAACCATTTAACCTAAAATATTTTATTTTTTTGGTTTTTTCTGCTCTCTGTTTTTACACATGTTTTAAATTTAGAATCAACTTTGAGAATGTATTTTTAAGCATCATTGTCAATAGTATTTTAGCCTCAGTAATATTTTTTGTAGGTGTTTTAGTTTTAAAACCTTCAAAGAGCATTCAACTTATTCTAAATAGTTTGATTAAAAAAGTTTTGTGAGGTGAGCAGTATTCAAAAAATAACTATTGTAGGAAACTCCGTTGGGTTAAGAGTCAGACCTTCTGAAGAATATCCCAAAAATAAAAGCTATTCAGTTCACTTGCAGGAATCTCTCAAAACAGAAGGAATAGTAGTAGAAAATATTAGTAAAGGAGCTTCAACTATTAAAAATCACTTAGAAAACATAGATGAAATTATAAATAAATGCTCCAATATATATATCATAAATCTTGGGGTAGTTGATTCAACCATTCGTGAAGTCCCACTGTGGTTTTACAGAATTGCTACAAAAAAATATGGAAATTTATTGAATAGAATTACATTTCTTATCTATCACAACATAATATCTAAATTAAGACCTTTTTTTTCAACACTTAGAGGAAGGAGATCCTGGATTTCAAAAAAGAAATTCAGACTTTTTTTTTCTGATTTTTTAGATCTAATAATTAAGGAATCAAATGCTAAAATATTGGTGTTAAGTATAAACATTGCTAACGAAAGAATTGAAAAACAACTTCAAGGCAGCCAGGAAAATCAAAATGCTTTTAATGAAATAATGAAAGATGAGACATTGAGGCGAAATCAAGTATTCATAGACCTTTCGGACCTGAAATCTGATATACATTTTCCAGATGGAGTTCATTTTAATTCCCTGGGTCATCAATTGGTTGCTGAAAGAATCCTCTCTGCCTTGGATATTTCATCTCAATAATAAAATCTTTGCAACTGTAATTAATTTAGTTTTTGCAACCATAGAGTACTATTTTGAATAATTCGTTGATCGATAATGTCTTAAAAGAACAAATCAGAACCTTTCAAAAAGAAGAATATAAAAGTTTTGACCTCTGTGATATTACTTCTACCAACTACTTTTTGAAAATATCGGACCTTTCTAAAAAACATAAACTTGGAAAATATCTTCTATATCCCAACAATATATTATTAAAGTATTTTTCTAATCCCGTCAGAAAAGCAATTGGAATTAAAAAGCAGATTTATCCACAATCTTTAATATTTATTGCTGAAGGATATTTACATCTATACCGAAAAACAGGTGATTCAACTCATAAAGAAAATGCTGAAAAGCTGATTGTGACTATCCTTGAAAATAGAAATAAAGAATTTTCGCATCACTGTTGGGGACAACCTTATGACTGGTCATCAAAACAAATTATTCCCGCCAACACTCCCAGAACAACAGTTACTTCTCAGGCAGGAAACCTAATGATAAGAGCTTATGAAATACTTGAAGAAGAAAAGTATCTAGACTTAGCCAATGACATTGGTTTGTTCTTTTTACATGAGATGAAAAGATCCTATAATTCTGATACTGAGTTATGTTTCTCATATACAGCTGTGGACAATATGCGAGTATATAACCCAAACATGATGGCGAGTACTTTTCTTCATAGATTACATAATCTTACCAATGAAAAGACTATCTATGACATTGCCATTCGTTCCTTAAGTTTTGTAATGAATCGTCAAAACGAAGATGGTTCATGGTACTATTCATTTAGTGAACACGACAAGCCCAGTATTATTGATAATTACCACACCGGTTATGTCATTGAATCAATCATAATAATAAAAAAAATCACCAAGGATTCATTTATTTATGATGTACAACTAAATAAAAGCATTGAATATTTCGCTGATAACTTGTTTACAACTGATGATATTCCAAAACTTCGAAATGACAAGATCTACCCTATAGATATTCAAAGCTGTGCCCAAAGTATCCTGACCTTCATTCAAATTAAAGACATTGATGAAAAATATGAAAACCGGGATTTTGATCTGTTAAAGTGGACAATAGAAAATTTATATTCAAACGGACATTACTATTATAGAAAATATAAGTCCGGTATGGTTGACAAAACACCCTATATTCGCTGGGGCGATGCATGGATGTTTAAGGCTGCCTGTTTACTTTATTGACATATGTTAAGTGTACTAGATTTTATATACCAGAGATTAAGACTTACTTTTTTAGTAAATGAATTAGGAATTAAAGATTCAGGCAAGGATTCTGATGGTGATTTTTTTGTGGAATTAAAAAGTGGAAGAAAATTTTTTGG
>CAYTFO010000013.1:25045-34858 GCA_964437135.1 uncultured Roseivirgaceae bacterium
CCCAAAATCACGAAATAAGGACAAGAAATTTTATCGATTATTATCTCGAAAAACTAAAGAAAAACTAGTATTTGAATCCTTCGGAATTGCTCTGGATATCATCATAAGGTACAGAGAAGGTGGATTAAAACTAGGAGGACCTCCTAAAGAACTCTTTTACAAAGCATCTAAAGATAATGTCATAGCAGAAATGGGAGCTTATCAAGGGTTTTACACTCTATATCTTTCTGAAAAAGTTGGAAATGATGGGAAAATAATCGCTATCGAACCAATAGAACAAAATCTTAATTTTTTAAGAAAAAACATTGCTGTAAATAAGATAGAAAATGTAGAAATCATTCCCTTTGGGGTATGGAATGAAAATACCAGACTTCGATTTGAGCGTAGAGAAAATGATATGCAATCCTCTAGTGCAGATTTAACCTACAAAAACGACTCTACCAGTTTTGAAATAGAAGTAAAAACACTAGATACAATACTTAAGAGTTCTAATGTAGAATCAATTGATTTTATGTTAATTCAATTAAACGGAGCTGAATTAAATGCTTTATTGGGTTTAAAAAATTTCAAGCCTAAAAATTTCTCTATTGCTGCCCGGTACAATGTGTCTGATTCTGATATGGTCAAAGAAATCGTAACTTTACTTGGTGAGCGATCTTACGATGTAAAAGTTATTGAGAAAAATTACATTTTCGCAAAGCTTGACAATGACTTGAGTTTAAACTAGATGATTAGAACTAATCAATTTCCTGAACTAATTGAAGAATATCTTTTATTCAATTCAATCGTAAGAAAAAAGAGTAAAAAACTCAGTAAGTTGATTTTCAGAGAGGAAATCCTAAGCAGTACGACTTTTCAACCCATATTTTTTCTATCAACTGGACGTACTGGAACAATGCTTTTTACGAGGATATTTAATGAAGCTACGAATTCAAAAGCCTTTCACAATTATCAGCCAGAATTCATAGAGCAAAGCAAAGTGGCTTATGAAGTCTTGAAAAATAATGAGCAACCGATTTCCTTTAGATTATTGGAAAATATTTTTTTGCTTGGAAGAGAAAAACTTCTCTACCTCTGTTATCTACACAAAAAAATATTTATCGAAACCAATAACAGAATCACATTTCTTGCGCCTGTTATTAAAACCCTAATCCCTAATGCAAAATTTATTCATATTTACAGGCACCCAGGAGAGATAATTAGATCCGGAATGAGAAGAAATTGGTATCATTCAGATTCCAGTCACGAATTGGGCAGAATTCAGCCCCTTCAAAGTTCAGAATATTATAAGGTTTGGAATAAACTCTCTCAAATTGAAAAAATAGCATGGATGTGGAATGAAACTAATGAATTCATTGAGACATTTTTAGCCGAAGTTGCGAATGATCACAAACTGAAAATAGATTTTAATCAATTGCAAAATCTGGATGTCAATCGTCTCTCTGTTTTTACAGGTGCTAAACTCAAAGTTTCAAAAATCAAGAAAGAATTATCCAGCCCTGTAAATGTTCAAAAATCAGGGGAATTTCCACATTATGAAAACCTTGAGAATGAAGAAAAGGAAAAAATCAAACAAATTTGTGGGTCACTTGCCAGCAAATACGGATATAATATTTAGAATTTGAATATCATGTTGTATCACCAACTATGAAAGGTCTCTTAAATCCAAATCAAATTCAATATGTATTGTATCATCTTTCAATGTATTATGAGATCGATGATTTATTTGAAAGGTTTAGGTTCTCCCATGAAAATGAAAAAAACAGTTTCCCAGCTGGAAGTATACTTTTTAATCTAACTGAAAATGATATTGACCTGGAAAATACCTTAATATTGAAAGATATTCCGGTACTTTTTGCTGCTGCCAGGAAAAAAAAGCCCCATTATTCGATTGAGAACGGTAATCTTATTTTTCACTTTGATTTTCTAAAACCCTCTTTCTATTTATTAAGTGGTTATCAGGAATATGTTTCAACTTCATTTGATAAATGGGGAAGATATCCCTATGATCAATCAATTCAAAAAAAACTTGATGTAGCAAATAAACCCCTTGTTAATTATTATTTCGAGTTTATAATTAATGCAATCAGTCAATTTATAGGTGAACCTATTAAAAATCGTAAAAGGTTTTTACCTTTTGGATTATTTATTAGTCATGATATTGATAAAGTATACACACATACTCTCAACCGCTTTGCTTATAAAATCAAAGCTGCTGTTGGGCTGACTAATTCTTATTACAATGCCCAAACTAATGTCAAGCATGCAATTGATACTGCTGTACATATCGTAAACCCATTTACCAGTGAAAACCCTGCCTGGAATTTTGATTTTATAAGAGAAACGGAAAAAAAGAATGGTTTTAACTCAACCTTCTATTTTCTCCAAAAAGAAATTAAGCACCAGGAATCCGATTACAGGTTTACTGATAAAAGAATAAAAAATCTTTTCAGTCTACTCAAAAATGATGGGTGCGAAATTGGCATTCATGGCAATATTAATTCAGAAAAAAACCAAAATTTTGCTCAGAAAATTTTAGATGAATTGAAACGGCAAAATGATGACCCTATAATTGGTGGTAGGCAGCACCGATTACTTTTTAAAACACCTCTAACAGCTATAATTCACAAAAGAATAGGACTAGAATATGATGCAACTCTTGGGTTTGCCGAACATGAGGGATTTAGAAATTCATTCTGCCTTCCTTTCAAATTATTTGATTTCGAATCAAATGAAATGATTGACCTATGGCAATTTCCCCTTAATGTAATGGATGTAACCCTTTTCCATTATCGAAAATTGAGTTTTTCAGATTCATTTAAGTCTATCGATGAGATAGTTCTAGAATGTAAAAAGTTTAATGGCTTGTTTTCCCTTTTATGGCATAATACTTTTTTCGAAGAAGACTATCTACCGGGTATAACGATTTTTTACCTTAAACTTCATGAAAGACTAAAAAATCAAAGCGCTAATTCTTTAACTGGAAAACAAATAGTGGATTTACTTTAGGTAAAAACTTACTCAAATGAATGATATTTACAATCTTTCATAAACATCAAATAGCCGTTGGTTATGGTCAGCAGATCTATAATGTTTATCGAGATATTCTTTCCCGTTTCTCCCCATTCTTATTCTTAATTGTTCGTCTTTTGACAATACTGTAAGTTTTTGAAGAAATTCTGAAAGGTTTTTGAATATCAAACCGCATTCTGCATCATGAATAAGTCTTTCTTGTGAATAACAATCTGAGGCTATAATCGGCTTCGCACCGTACATATATTGATAAATTTTATTGGCTACTCCGGAATCATGTTGCTCATTTTTAAAGAATGGTGCCAGGCAAATATCTACTGATTCCAGATAAGCACTCAATTCCTTAAGGTCAATCCAGGGTTCATATTTAATATGGTCTTTTATTGATGAATTCTCCATAAGGCTAAAAAACCGTTCCTTATCCGCTCCGTCAATGGGACCTATTATCAATAAACTTCCTTTATGTCCTTCTTTTTTAAATTTCCTAAAAACTTCAAACGTATCAAAAATACCTCTTCTTTCTGCGACACCCCCGAAATAAAAAAGAATCGGCCTCTTCATTTTCAATTTTATTTCTTTGGCAGATTGACTATCGAAAAAATCAAAATCAATTAAATTTTCAAAAACATGAATTTTATCTTTATCTAAAACCGGATATTTTTCTGTAAGCTGATTTTTAAAGAAATCACTTAAAACTATTATTCGATCAGCAAATTTTAAATATTTCTCTTCCTTTACTTTCCATCTATGAGGTTGTGATAGCCATTTTTTTATCGGAGAACGAATCCAATTATAACCCATTATTGCTGTTGGAAAATTTTCGTGTAGGTCTAATATGTACTGGATTTTACGCTTTCTACATGCTTTACTAACTGCCTTTGACATGTACAAGTCATGCGCGTGTACAACTTCAATCTCATTATTCTTTATAAACTTCAAAGTCCATCTATACCAAAGGTATTCATAGATGAAAAGTCTGTTCATAACGCCAAAAAGCAAATCCTTTATTTTCCTTGGAACGGAAATTCTTGTAATGTTTTTCTTTGATTTTTTTTTTCCATCGTATGAAAAACAAAGCACAAACACCTCATGTTGTTGCTGTAAGATTGACACTTCCTTTTGTACTCTTACATCATTATCAAATTCATTATCAACAACTACTCCAATCTTCATTTTATGAAATAAATTGAACTAATTTATCAGCATTAGTTTTTCTTGAATAAACTTCAATATCTGAAATTTTTGGTGACCATTGATATGTTCTGTAAAATAGTTCACTTATATACTTTTTAACTTCTAACTTTTCTGAATATTCAAAAAATAGACCTGTTGAGGTTTCTTGTATAAGTTTGGCAGGTTCACTATGTGTGCTTCCGATACCCAGGATGGGTTTGCGGGATGCCAGATATTCATATATTTTACCTGTCATAATAGTTTTTCCTAGCGGTGTATTATTTAACAGTAACAGTAATACTGAAGAATGCTGGTATTTTTGAATGACTTCTTTATGAGAAACATACCCTAGGAAATTGAAATTATCAGCTAAATATGGACTCGATTTTATCCTTTCAAGTATAAAATCTTCTACTACTCCGCCAAATTGTAATAATAATCGATCTTTAAAGTTTTGATCTTCGTTGCAAAGCTCTTCTAAGGCTTCAATTAGCAATTCAGGATAACGAACCCTATTCAGTAAGCCAAAATGAGAAACAATGAATTTATCATTCTTCTCTTTTGCATTTAGATGTTGAAAATCATCAGGGTCAAATCCATTATAAAGAATTTCAATTTTTCGTTTTGTCAAATTATTTAGAAGTTCAGCAGTTTTATCATTGACAGTAGCTACAATATCCGCATTCTGAAACACTTTTTGTTCAAGTTTCCTATGTTTAGACATTGCGTATTCTGTTGTTCCAAATTCTTTTAAGAAATCAATTTGAGACCATGAGTCACGGAAATCCGCTATCCATTTCAAATTAATTTTTTTCTTAATGTTCAAACCAATAAGATGCATACTATGCGGGGGGCCCGTTGTAATTATTGCATCGAAACTATTTTGAGACAATAATTTCAAAATATATTTTGAGGCAGGCTGTACCCAAAAAACTCTACCATCTGGAATTAATAAATTACCTCTAATCCAGCTTGTCAACCGCTTTGTAAATGCAGAGTTATCATCTCCCAGTTTATTAGAAGTTAGCTCTTTTCTTTTGTTCTTCCCAAACAACATTGTAGGTTCCCATATTGGCAATTTGTGGATTGAAATATTCGATGAGATATCCTTTTGTAAAGTCTCATCCTTAAGTTCAAAAGCTGGATTTAGAGGAGTTAAGACATGCACATCATGTCCAGCCTTATCTAAAAACTTTGTGAATTTCAACCATCTTTGTACCCCACTACCTCCACTCGGAGGCCAATAATAGGTGACAATCAGAATTCTAAGCTTGTTTTTCATTTAGATAATTTTTGATAGTAGTAGCTATCTTTTTTGAGGCATCCCCATTCCCATAAATATTTTCAAAGCTTTGATCATATTCATCTTCAATCATCTGCATTGCCTGTTTTGCAATACTTTCGGTATTATCCATTAATTGATTAAACCCAATGTCAACCAATTCTACCCATTCCGTTTCTTCCCTAACTATCAAACATCTGGTATGATTGAAGTATGCTTCTTTCTGTACTCCTCCGGAATCAGTAATAATCAGTGCAGCCTCTCTTTCTAAATTAAGCATATCAAAATAACCAACAGGATCTATAAATTTTATGGACGATTCCTCAAAATTATAATTTATATCCTGCAATGACTTCTTAGTTCTTGGATGTAATGGTAATACTACCTTATGGACGTTAGAAAGCTTTTCTAATTCATTAAAAATTATCTTTAGTGTTGACTTATCATTAGTATTCTCTGCCCGATGTATAGTAGCAAGCACCCATTTGCCCTCATGGTTCAATTTATTTAGGATTGAATTATTTTTAGAAGCTATTTCGCCAAACACCAAAGATGCATCATACATAACGTCTCCAACTCTAAAAATTTTATTTGAATCTACACCTTCATTTTGAAGGTTTAGGTCAGCAACTTCAGTAGGAGTAAATAAAATAGAAGAAACCCGATCAGTAAGTATTCTGTTCACTTCTTCTGGCATTTTCATATTAAATGATCTAAGTCCTGCCTCTACATGAGCTATAGGAATGTGTAGCTTACTTGATGCAATTGTACCTGCTAGTGTCGAATTTGTATCTCCATATAAAACCACCATATCAGGTTGTTCCCTTGTCAAAACTTTCTCAATTTCAATTATCATTTTACCAGTCTGCTCTCCATGCATACCGCCTGAAACCCCAAGGTTATAAGCAGGGGGATTAATCCCAAGCTCCTGAAAAAATATATCATTCATATTTGTATCATAATGCTGACCTGTATGAATTAATATTTCATTTAACCCTTCCTTTTTAAGTGCAAGGCTTACAACAGAGGCTTTTATAAACTGAGGTCTTGCTCCGATAATTGAAACTATTTTCATTTAAATTAAAATGTTATGCATGATCACAAAAAGATTTGTAATTTATATCATTCATCCAAACACATAAGATTGATCTCATATTTACTTTGTAGATTCAATCGTTTGCAGACTTTTGGTTGATAAATTGAATCGAAAAAACTTTAAATAGTCATTTCAGTCTGCTAATTTCGATCCAAATTGGTAAAAGATGAAAAGTATTGGAGTATTTACATCAGGTGGTGACGCACCGGGAATGAATGCATGTATCAGATCGGTTGTTAGAAATGCACTCTACCTGGGTATTGATGTTTACGGTATAAAATACGGTTACAATGGAATGATCGAAGGTGACATTTATAAAATGAAATCCTATTCTGTTAGTAACATTGTACAGCGAGGAGGCACCATTCTTAAGTCAGCAAGAAGTAAAGAGTTTATGACAAAAGAAGGTCGGGCAAAGGCCTTCGAGCAGCTAAAAAAACGAGGAATCGAGGGATTAGTAGCCATTGGTGGTGATGGTACATTTACCGGTGCTAATATTTTTTATGAAGAACATGGAATTCCGATCGTTGGTGCTCCGGGAACAATTGATAATGATCTTTTTGGATCAGATTATACCATAGGATTTGATACTGCAGTAAATACTGCACTTGATGCAATTGATAAAATTCGTGATACGGCAAATTCTCATGATCGGGTATTTTTTGTTGAGGTTATGGGACGACATTCCGGTTACATAGCTATTCACTGTGGTATTGGTGGTGGTGCGGAATTGGTTATGGTACCGGAAACTTCCACAACCATACAGGATGTTATAGATACTCTCAAAGAAGGAAGAGATAGACAAAAAACTTCTTCAATCATAGTTGTAGCCGAAGGTGATGAACAGGGAAATGCAATTACAATCTCTGAAAAAGTTTCAAAAGTTTTACCTGATCTTGATATACGTGTTTCTACACTTGGCCACATTCAAAGAGGTGGCTCCCCTACCTCATTTGACAGGATTCTTTCCTCAAGATTGGGAATGGCGGCTGTTGAAGGGCTTGTAAATGGCAAGAAAAATGTGATGGTAGGTCTCGAAAATGATAAAATAACCTATACCAGTTTTAAACTGGCCATTTCGAAGTCTAAAGCAATTAATGAAGAATTAATGAGACTTGTTAATATTTTAAGCATTTAACTCTCCCATTAACCAGTCAAATATTTTTTGCTTCTCTGATGGTTCAAACCATCGAATTTCTTTGTCTTTTTTAAACCAGGTCATTTGCCTTTTGGCATATCTCCTGCTATTTCTTTTCAATAATCGGACACATTCTTCATAATCATATTGACCTTCCAAAAATGGAAAAATCTCAGTGTATCCAACGGTTCTAAGAGCATGTAAGTCTTTCATTTTTTGAAACTTTTTAGCTTCCTCAATCAATCCCTGACTAAGCATATCATCCATTCTTTGATCAATTCTTTTGTACAAAAGCTCACGATCCATTACGAGACCAATCTTTATGTTTTCAAAACTTCTTGGGTTATGACCAGCTAAACTCTTCTTTCTAAAATGACTGTATTTTTTTCCTGTACTTCTGATTACCTCAAGAGCTCTAATCACTCTTACATGATTCTTTCTATCTACTATTTCATAATATTCAGTATCTTTTTCTTGCAGTTCAGTCAATAAATCCTCAAGACCAGACTGGGCAAACTGCTCATTGAGTTCCTTTCTGTAAGCTTCTTCTATTTCAGGTATATCATCAAAACCCTCCCAGACCGATTTACAATAAAGCCCTGAACCACCTACTAAAACAGCATACTTTTTTGATTTGTAAATTGAGTTGAGTGTTTTTAATGCATCCGTTTCAAATTTACCCGCATCATATTCATCCTGAATGGACAGAGAATTTATAAAATGATGGTTTACAACCTTTAACTGCTCATTATTTGGCTTTGCTGTTCCTATCTCAAGTTCTTTAAAAAATTGCCTTGAATCAGCGGATATTATTTCGCAATCAAGCTTTTTGGCTATTTCGATTGAGAGATCTGTTTTACCAACCGCTGTCGGTCCTACTACTGATATCAGATAATGGTTACCCATTTTAATTGACTGTATCTGTGATATATTTGATAAATTTATTGTATGGACGAGGCTAAAATAGACATTGAGGAATTAATAAAAGAAAACGAGTCTTTAAAAGAACAACTGGAAAACTCTTCCCGGATGTTCTATGACATGGTAAAAAAGACAAATCAACACCTTAAGGATCTATTTGATAACTCTAATGACCTAATTCAGATAATAAAACCTAGAGGTGAATTAAGGTTCGTAAATCAGGCCTGGAAATATAAAATGGGATATAATGATGATCAAATTGTTGATCTTGATTTCATAGATTTGATTCATCCGGACAGAAAAAGAGAAACGAATGAAAAACTGGAAGCAGCTTCGATATCACCTCTTTCTGAAAGATTCTCTACTATACTGGTCAGTAAATTAGGTAAGAACATATATGTAAATGGAAACCTGACAAGTGTTTTTGAAGAAGGGAAGTTAATTGAATTCCGCTGTATCTTTTATGATGTAACTGAAAGAATGAGAGCAGAAAGTGCTCAAAGCCTCTATTTTACAATTGCTTCTCATACTTCAAGAGAACAAAATATTGAGCAATTTTTTGAAAGTATTTATAGTGAGTTGAATCTGCACTTGAGGGTGAGAAACTTTGCTATTGCCATATACAATAATGATCAACTGGAATTCCCATTGTATATAAATGAAAAGCTTAAGTCTAACCAAGTTTCAGATGTTGATTATCTGCTTACCGAATATACTGTTGAAAGAAAAAAGCCGGTCATAATTTATGAAGAGGGAGTGCATAAGATAGAAGAACAATATCATCGAAAAGTATCTGGGAAGCTTCCTAAAATTTGGATGGGTGTTCCTTTCTACACTACAAACTCCAGAGGAGCGATGATGATGTATTCGTATAGAGATCATACGACCTTTAACAACAAAGACCTGGAATTGCTTGATTTTATATCCAGTCAGGTAGGTCTTGCTATTCAGAGAAAACAATCAGATGAAAAAATAATCGATCAGGCTGCAAGATTAGAAGCGATTATTGAAAGTAGTACACATCATATTTGGTCGATAAACAGGAATTATGAGTTTACTTCATTCAATGAAAATTATGCACTATTCTTTCAGAAAAATTTTGGTGTAAAACCTTCAATAGGAATGAATCTTTTAGAGGTTCATAAGACATATCTCAATCCCTCTGCGCAA
>CAYTFO010000013.1:34868-36825 GCA_964437135.1 uncultured Roseivirgaceae bacterium
CAAAAGACCTGGAAATCAAGCTATGAAAAAGCATTCGAAGGCGAAACTATCAATTTTGAAAATAAGCTGAAGCTTAAGAAAAAAGCATCCATTTGGAGAGATATTTATTTAAATCCCATTTTTCTACCGGACGGAGAAATACAGGAGATATCAGTTATCGCAAATGATATAACTGAAAGAAAAGAAGCTGAGGTAGCACTTATTGAAAGTGAAGAAAAATTCAGAAATATTTTCGAATCATTCCAGGATGTTTATTTCAGATGTGACAAAAAGGGCAAAATAACTATGGTTAGCCCTTCAATTATCGAAGTTCTGGGTTTTACAAATAAACAGGTAATAGGTAAAAATATTGAGACATTTTTCAAATCTGACCTGGGAAGCGATGAATTGTTAAAATTGATCGTTAAAAAGAAATCTATAAGAAACTACGAGGCAAGTTCAAAAACTAAATCAGGAAAAGAAATAAAATTCCTCTGCAATATCAGGATGCTTTATCATACTTCAGGAGAACTTGAGTTTGAAGGAGTTGCCAGAGATATTTCAGAACTCATAAAGGCAAATATTGAATTGAAAGAGGCTAAAGAAATAGCCGAAAGATCACTCAAAGTAAAAGAGCGATTTTTAGCAAATATGAGTCATGAAATTCGAACACCAATGAATGGTTTAGTAGGAATGATTGACTTGTTAGGAACTACAGAGTTAAATTCAAAACAAGCAGATTATATTAAAACTTTAAAGCTCTCCTCTGATAACCTGCTTAATATTCTGAACGATATACTGGACCTTTCAAAAATCGAAGCCGGAAAAATGGAATTGAGGAAAGAGCCTGTAAATATTATTGAAACAATCGAAAGTATTTATGACCTATATTCACAGCAGGCATATTCAAATGATATAGAATTATATTATAACCTTGATGACAGACTACCTGAAAGGATTCTTACCGATCGAACCAGATTAATTCAAATCATCGCAAACTTAACATCAAATGCTATTAAGTTTTCGGATAAAAAAGGCCCGGTGAATATAAGTGTTCGCTTACTGAGCATAGATAAAAAACATTATGTGATTAAGGTTTCTGTAAAAGATTCCGGAATAGGTATTAGCCCAAAAGATCAGCAATCATTATTTAAAAGCTTTTCACAGATTGATAGCTCAAACAAAAAATCATATGCAGGAACCGGCCTTGGATTGGCAATTTCCAAGGAGTTAGTAAAACTTATGGGCGGTGAAATATCTGTGGTATCAACCCCGGGACTTGGAAGTACTTTTTCATTTACGTTTTTATCTGAAGTTCCAGATTTATCTCAATTGGATGAAGAAGAAAAAAATACCAGGAATACATACCAGAAATTTGAAAGTCAAAAACCAAAGATTTTGTTGGTAGATGATAATGATATAAATCGGAAAGTTGCAAATGAAATATTAAAACAGGCAGGATGCACCATAGACCTTGCCAAAAGTGGATATGAAGCCATTGAAAAGGTAAAGAAAGAAAAATACGATTTGATCTTCATGGATATTCAAATGCCTGAATTAGATGGTATAGAAACGACACATAAGTTAAAAGCGATCATAAATGATGATTTGGCTCCTGTAATTGCGATGACTGCTTATTCTATGGAAGAAGATCGCAAGAAATTTCTCAATGAAGGACTTGATGATTATATCGCAAAGCCCATAAAATCTGATATCATTATTGGAAAAGTAAAAGAATGGACAAAATTTGAACCTGAAATTAAAACTTCGGCTGTTTCTACTGTTTCAGATCACAAAGATCTTATCATCAATCAAAATACTCTAAATCAGCTTTATAAATACGGAGGATCAGAATTAATTAATAGTGTTTTGCTTGATTTTGAAAAAGAAGCTACAGAACTTATTAAATTATCTTCAGATTCTATTAATGAAAGTGATTTTGAAAATATTAGATCATGTATGCATACTTTGAAAGGTA
>CAYTFO010000014.1:0-9900 GCA_964437135.1 uncultured Roseivirgaceae bacterium
TGCAATCTTTTCATTGACTGCTCTAGTGATTTTTTCAATTCCCGTAAATCCTCGTTTTCTTTCACATCGATGAAGATTACTCTCGGAGAAAATGAATCAAATCCCGACAATTTTATTTTAAATGATCTCTTTTCTCTAACTGATGCCGTAAGTTCATTTATCAGCAAATCAAGTTTTTTCTCCTTCCACCTGAAAGGCATATGCAATGTGATATGTGCCGGAGACCTCAAAGCATGGCTGGAATTATAGTTTTCCGAAAAATACTCTTTGATGTCTTTCACTTTTTCCCGAATATCTTCCGGAGGTACCACTGCAATAAAATAAAGTGCTTCCAAAGTTTTCTTTGATTTATATTTATGAAGATAATCACACTTATTATGAAATATCTTCTTTATCTATCCTTAATCATTTTCGTTAGTTGTAAATCAACCGAAACTTCCACAAGTAGCACTGCAACCACAGACAAAGGACTTCCCGAAGTTGAAAAATTTGTATCTGAAATGGACAAGTATTCCGGTTTTTTCAATTTTTACTGGGATGCTAAAAAGGACAAAATATACCTGGAAGTAGATAAACCGAATATTGAAATCCTATACATCAATTCTTTAGCTGCTGGAGTAGGCAGTAATGATATTGGGTTGGACAGAGGACAGTTGGGAAATGAAAGAATAGTAAAGTTTGAAAGACATGGTACGAAAATGTTGATGGTGCAACCAAATTATGGTTACCGGGCGATCAGCGATAATGAGGAAGAGGTAAAGTCTGTTAGAGAAGCATTCGCACAATCTGTACTTTGGGGTTTTGACATAAAAGCACAATCAGACTGGTCTGTAATTATTGATATCTCTGATTTTCTCTTGCGAGATTCACATGGTGTTGCTCAAAGATTATCAGCAATGCAGCAGGGAACTTATAAACTGGACAAGTCCCGATCAACTTTCTATCGTGACAATACCATGAACTTTCCACAGAATAGTGAGTTTGAATCAATCATAACATTTACCGGACAACCAAAAGGAGGCTATATCCGATCTGTAACTCCAAGTGCTGATGCCATTACCGTGAGAATGCATCATTCTTTTGTGCAACTTCCGGATGTTAACTACGACCCGAGGGAATATGACCCAAGGTCAAGTTTTAATAATATTTCTTTTCAGGATTATGCAACTCCCATAGAGGAATCGCTGGTAAAAAGATACATCGCAAGGCATCGATTAGTAAAAAAAGACCCTGGTTCTGCTGTTTCCGAGCCGGTTGAACCCATCATTTATTACCTGGATCGTGGTGCACCCGAACCTGTACGGTCTGCTTTACTGGACGGAGCCCGTTGGTGGAATGAAGCTTTTGAAGCTGCAGGGTTTAGAAATGCTTTCCGTGTGGAAATGTTACCTGAAGGAGCACATCCATTAGATGTACGTTATAATGTTATTCAATGGGTGCATCGTTCTACAAGGGGTTGGTCGTATGGCGCTTCCGTCATCGATCCTCGCACGGGGGAAATTATAAAAGGACATGTGAGTTTAGGATCGCTAAGAGTCAGACAGGATTTTTTAATCGCCCAGGGATTACTTAATCAATATGATGAAGGAACGGAAGAAATGAAAGAAATGGCATTGGCACGAATTCGTCAACTTTCTGCGCATGAAGTAGGCCATACCCTTGGTTTAAGACACAATTATGCTGCCAGTGTAAATAACCGGGCAAGTGTTATGGATTATCCACATCCATTGGTGGAATTGGATGAAAATGGAAATATTAGTCTTGACAATGCATATGACACGGGTATTGGTGAATGGGATAAAGTATCCATTCGCTACGGATATTCCCAGGTGAAAGATAAGTCTGAGTTGGACAAAATAGTGGAAGATGCTTTTGAGGACGGACTGTTTTTTATTACCGATCGGGATGCCCGAGCTCAAAACGGCGCTCACCCAACTGCCCATCTTTGGGATAATGGAGAAAATGCCGCAGCTGAACTTACTCGCATGCTGGAAATTCGAAGAAAAGCCCTGGATCAACTGTCTGAAAAAAGTCTGCCAACGGGAGAACCTTATTCTTCGCTAGAGGAAATACTGGTGCCCATTTATTTATTCCACCGATACCAGGTTGAAGCTGCAGTTAAAGCTATTGGGGGTTTGAAATACAACTATGCAATAAAAGGAGGAAATCAGGAGATTACAGATTTCATTTCTTCTAAAGAACAAATGGATGCACTAAATGCATTACTGAGCTGCCTGGATCCTGCTACACTAAAACTAAATGAAGAATTGTTAAGCATGATTCCGCCAAAAGCTGCTGGTTTTAGTCGTAATCGCGAAACTTTTGAAAGCAAAGTAGGTCCCGTTTGGGATTATTATGCTGCAGTCGAAAACGCAGTAGCAGTGGTGATTGATTTTATTTTAATGCCGGAAAGAGCAAATAGACTGGAATTATTGAAAAACCGAAACAGTGATCAGCCTGGTCTTGAAGCTGTTTTAAGCAAAATGACCAAAAGTATAATCGAATATAAGAGTAATAACTCCTCTGATCAGGCCCTGAACAGACTTGCCCAATGGAAATACGTGAATTCACTAATGTTGCTTGCAAATAATAAAGAATCAAGATCCGACGTGATGGCTATTTCCAGACAGGAATTAAAAGATATTCAGCAATATGCCAGCCGAAACGCCAATCAAAACACGTTGAACGGTAAACATATTAATCTCATTTCTGAGTCGATAGAAATGTGGCTGGATGATCCTGAAGAATATCAGGAAATGAAAGATCTAAAAGTTCCGGATGGCTCACCAATTGGTAGCTTCGAACTGGAATATTGTTCTTCGAATTAGATTGAAGATTCTTTCTGTGACCACTGTGGGTTTTTTGTGCCCTTTGTGTTAAAAATACCTTCACTTTTTTAACACAAAGGACTCGAAGCAGGCGCGAAGGACACAGAGATAAAAACTATTGGGTGGCCACTTTTAATCACAGAAAATCAATAGACAGACTCTTAAATCAACCTCATCCAACTCACACAACTTGCCATGAGGTTCTCGAAGGGCTATTTCCCTATTTTACTAGTTCGCTAGTTCTCTACTCTACTTCAAAGCTGTTTGATGCTCCGGCTTGAGTAGATCATTCACAACTTTTACCGGATTGAAAGTTATCAATGGAACTTCTACAAAAATAGTATTCCAAAATGCCATACTTCCATTCCACAATCCGGGCAACTCCTGTGCTTTGAGATCTTTTCCGTCTTTTGATTTTTTGGTGACAAACCCTGTGGACATATCCCGATATTTCATCAGGTCATATTTTTCTCCTTTATGGTTTTTCATTCCACAAACCAGGTCAACCGGATTAAAATGCGTAGCCTGATTAAATACTTTTTTCTGGGATTCTTTCAAAAGATCGATTTGTGCTGTCTCTACTATTTGAAGTGAAATACTTTCGTCATTTGCTGATTGAACCCAAAATGGTCCTCCTCCCGGATCACCATCACTTTGCACCATACCGCAAACTCTTATGGGACGATCTAATATTTCTTTTATTTCCTCTGTAGTATCCAGTTTACCTGAATAACCAAGATTTTCCTTAATAAATTTTCGGGTCGTAGCTATATCAATGTTCCCATTTTCTATATCCTCCAGGTGTTTAAAGACTTGGTTTTGAATCTTTACCAAAACGCCTGCAAGTACTTTTTTATACGTTATAGTCTCATCTTTGATTGAATCCGGAACCACGTTATCTATGTTTTTAATGAAAACAAGGTCAGCATTAATAGAATTTAGATTTTCGAGTAATGCTCCATGTCCAGCCGGCCTGAATAATAATGTCCCGTCATTTTCACGAAAAGGTTCATTATTCATATCTGCCGCAATAGTATCTGTTGCCGGATTTTGAATACTGTAGGTGATGTTTAAAGTACAACCAAACTCTGATTCATATTTGGACTTAACCTGAGCTACGTGCTCTTTGAATTTCTCCATATGATCAGGCGACACTGTAAAATGAATGTTGACCTGATCGTTTTTTCCTTTTGCGTATTTCGCTCCTTCTACAATATGTTCTTCAAGCGGTGTTCTGGAGACATCTCCGTACTTGTGAAATTTCAACAATCCTTTTGGCAGACTTCCATAATCTAAACCTATATCTGTAAGGAAGTAATCCAGTATTTTTATATAATCTTTTTTTAGATGTGCTTCTTCAAGTGCAACTCCTGTTGATGAAAAACTTTCTTTTAAATCTTCATAAAAAGCAAAATTTTCCAGCTTTTTGAAAAACTCAAATGCACTGCCTTTGCCATTATCCTGTTGCATTTTCTTGTACGCTTCTTCCGAACCATCATATTCGGAATGAAAAGCAAATAGGTTTTTGAACATTCTGGTGGCGGCACCGGAAGCCGGGACAAATTTTACAATATCTTTTTTATCAAGTTCTTTGTCGTATGAATCAATGTATTTTGAAACTTCACCAGCATCTAGTTTGAGAATACCATCATTGACAATTGAAGGTTTGCTGAGAACGGCAGGTGGAAAACCTTCTCTGAAATTTTTCAATTGTAATTCTACAGTTTCGATGGTTAAACCATGATCTTTGATTTGTTGATGATCTGAATCTGAAAACATCTTATTCTGATTTTTATGTTAGTATTTCAAAATTTTGATTGAATAGGAGGTAAGAACTATTTATTTCTTATCGCTTTTTTCTTAGTTTCGATAATAGTAACTAATTTATGTCAGTTTTTCAATAACGAATTCAAAAGATGGCTGAATTATTAAAGATCGCACCTTCATTTTACGGAATTAGTATGATCCCTAAAGACACATGGCTGGATTATGGTTTTGCTTTACTTAGTATTGCCGGTTCAGACGGTGAAGTTTCAGACCCTGAATTGGAATGGCTTACCATTGATTTGGCAGGTTCTGTTGGTGTTGACGAAGAGATCATTGCAAAATGGGAAGACTTTGACTACGAAGACGCTGATTTAAAAGAGATCTTTACTGAAATAAATGCTCGTTCATTTGCTTCCTACAACAAATTGTTAATCTACGACGCAGTTCGCATGTCTTACGCAGATGATGATTATGCGGAAGAGGAACGTGAAAAAGTAGGAGAAGCAGCTGCAATTCTGAATGTTAGCCGTGAAACCGTAACCGCAATTGAAGCTCTGGTAGAAATGGAAAGAGCTACTGATAAAATGCGGATGTTGGTTTTTTAATTTAGTTCTCAGTCGTCAGATCCCGGATTTCAGTGCAAGACAAGACAAGACAAGATCGCCTCTGAAGACTGATTACTGAAAACAGAAGTCTTATCAACCATATATCTCATTCAACACACCCGCAAGTCGTATTCCGGCCTGCAATAGTCTTTGATTTACAAGATCCAGGTTTTTGTAATTGTATTCGTAGCTGATCTTTCCGTCTTCCGGAAGATCATAAATTTGAGCCCGGTAACTTTTAGACTCATATATCCAGTCCATCAAGGAAGAAGATTGCCATTTTTGAATATCACTTTCGCTGGGATGATCGATCCAGTTTGTATATTCCGTATAACTATAATTTTGTTTTTCGATAATTCCTGTATCCCATACGCTGTGTAGGTTCTTGTTCTCCCAGAAATAAGTAACTTTTATGTCGTTTCCTCCACGATCATTTCCATTTCCAACATGCAGGGGTTGATGAATATCCCCAATCAAATGAATCAGGCATTTTAGGGCAAACTCTTCATCTTCATCTGTAAAGTTTTTGCTTTTCAATTCATCCATCATCCGATTTATTGTCACAATTGCATCTCCTTCTTCAGGGGTTCCAGCCTCTTCATAGGTCATGTCATCCGGGATTGTACAATAATGCCATGGATTCATATGATCATATCTGCTGTCCGACTTAATCTGGTCCATGAAATTGCTTACTTCAGCAATGGTCGCATTTCCAAGAATTTTTGAAATGTTCTTTTGGGCTTTTTTCGTAAGATGTCTCTCTGCAATCAACCCAATTATTCGATGACCATTCTGTCCCCAGGCAAGTAGATCAGTCTGGAAAATAAATAAGGTGAAAATGAGAACTAGTAATTTCTTCATATCTGCAAGATTTCCACCAAAGTTAATTGACAGGAATTAATTTACTTTCAACTAAATTTTATAATTATTTAACATTTCCGGGATATATTTTGATGGCAGTTTTGTAGTAGCATCAAAACACATTAGAAAAAAAAGGCGCCCACTCGAACGTGGAACGCCTAATCACCAACCTAACCTAAAAGAATATTTGTACTACAAACGCATAAGAATTGCGTTTAGTATGTACAAAATATAAACAGTGCTAATATCTTAAAGGTTTCGAATCTTCAATAATAATTCTTTATTGTGTAAAAAGAAAACTTATAAATATCGCCGCCCAGACAAAATGTAAAAAGATCCAGCTTTGTGACAATAAACTTATTTTTAAAGTTTCGAAAGGATTTGTCCCTACGACCATTCTGTGAATAGGGTTCGCTAGCTTTTTTCCATAATAAACTGCAAAATATGCAGTAACCATTAATGTAATAGCCACATGTATTAAGTGAAATGCTGATAAAACAATCATAAAATCATTTTGCCGCATTATTTCTTCAAGATTGCCATTGTTTTTCATATCCCACCAGCCCAATACCTGAAGAAAAATAAAAAGGCTTCCGAAAAATAAAGTTGATAGCATTGATCTTATCAGATTTATATACTTCTCGTTTTCGAAGTAATATTTTAAACGCATAATTGGGTAGCTTGAAATCAATAAAATAGCAGTGCTGTATGAAAAATACTTAGACCAGTAAATAGTTTTATCATCTGTGGTTGCAAAAAAAGCAACCAGTATAAAAAAGAAAATTACCGAACTTCCAAACATTGCCAGGTATAATAATAACTGGCTGGGATGTTTGATAATCGATTCAAAATCCTTCTTTCTGCTCCTTACCTTGATTTTTTCTTCTGCCACTTTGTTTTTATTTCCGGATATTCTTAACAGATAGTTTGCAAATTGGTTCACATTTCAATCATAATAAACGGAAAACAAAACACTAGATTTGCATTCCGTTAAAAAAATTTGATAGGTGGATATTAAAGATTTAGTAGAAAAGTTTAAAAATGACTCAGCTATTCTGGGTTTAACGGAATCACTTCGTGGAAAAAAAATCAGGCTACGGGCTAAGGGATTGTATGGAAGCGGAGATGCATTAGTAAGCGGTATTGCATCAGAAAGTCTGGGTAGAGTTTCTCTTTTTATTTTACATGATAAGGAAGAGGCAGATTATTTTTTACAGGACCTTGAGATGTTTTTTCCAAAAACTAATAGCCTTTTATTTCCCATCTCTTACAAAAAGCCTTACCAATATGAGGAAGTAGAAAATGCCAATGTCCTCCAAAGAGCAGAAGCTTTGAATATGGTGGGCCAGCGATTAGAAAATGAAAACTTATTTATAGTTACTTATCCCCAAGCTCTTTCAGAAAAAGTTATCAATAAAAGATCCCTTGTAGAAAATACTTTTTCAGTTTCGGTTGGAGAAAAGCTTGATTCTGAGTTTCTGGCGGAGTTTTTAGCTTCTTTTGACTTTGAAAGAACTGACTTTGTTTATGAGCCCGGGCAATTTGCAATTAGAGGTGGTATCATAGATGTCTTTTCTTTTTCAAAAGATAAACCCTTACGTATCGAATTGTTTGGTGAAGAAGTTGAAAGCATTCGGGAGTTTGATGTTGAATCCCAGCTATCAAGTACTTCTCTCAAAAATGTAAGCATTATCCCGAATGTTCAGAAAAGAATGTTCAAAGAAGAAAGGCAGTCTTTTCTTGAATATCTTCCCGATAACACAACGGTATGGATCAAAGATTATCGAGAGTGTATTGATCTGCTGGATAAGTCTTTTGACAAAGTGACTGAATCATTCGAAAAAATTTTGTCAGTTAGTGATAATACCCAGGTTATAAGTGGTCCGGAGGTTCTTTTTGAAAACTCAGAAAGTATTATCAAGCAACTGGATAAAACTTCTTTGGTTGAGTTTGGAAGAAGGTTTTATCTTAAATCAGCATCCATTTTTGATTTTGACTATAAACCTCAGCCTAATTTCAATAAGAATTTCCAGATTCTTGGAGACAACTTAAACGAACTGAGGTCGGATTGATATGAGATATTTTTACTGGCTGACTCTTATCGGCAAATTGAAAGACTTCATACAATTTTCGAAGAAGTAGCCCCTCAGGTTCAATTTAAAGGATTGATGGCCGGAATTCGCGAAGGTTTTGTAGATGAAACCAACAAAATTGCGGTTTATACTGATCATCAGATATTCGACCGATTCCACGGAGTAAAAAACAAGGAGAAATTTTCCAAAAAGAAAGCGCTAACGCTCAAAGAGGTGAAAAATCTCAGTCCGGGTGATTATGTAGTACATATTGATTACGGAGTTGCAAGGTTTGCGGGCCTCGATACCGTAGATGTAAATGGTAGAAAGCAGGAAGCAATGCGACTGGTTTTCAAGGATGATGACCTTCTTTATGTGAGTATTCACAGTTTACACAAGGTTTCCAAATATGCAGGTAAAGAAGGAACTCCGCCCACAACCAATAAACTGGGTTCGCAGGAATGGGAAAACAAAAAGAAAAAGGTTAAACGCAAGGTCAAAGACATTGCCAAAGACCTTATCAATTTATACGCCAAAAGAAAATCAGCACCTGGTTTTGCTTTTGCGAAAGACAATTTTCTACAAGCTGAGCTGGAATCCAGTTTCATGTACGAGGACACCCCGGATCAGGGAACGGCAACCGGTGATGTAAAAGCTGATATGGAGTTAAATCATCCAATGGACCGATTGGTTTGTGGTGATGTAGGGTTTGGAAAAACCGAAGTTGCAATTCGTGCGGCATTTAAAGCTGTCAATAATAGCAAGCAGGTGGCTGTGTTGGTTCCAACGACCATATTGGCAATGCAGCATTATCATACATTTAAAGGTCGATTGGAACAATTCGGGGTAGGCGTTGACTATATCAACAGATTCAAAACAACTAAGGAAATCACTGCTACCCGAAAAAAAGTGAAAGAAGGACGGACGGATATACTTATAGGAACACACAGAATTGTAAATAAAGACATTGAGTTTAAAGACCTCGGGCTGCTCGTTATAGATGAAGAACAGAAATTTGGAGTTAAAGTAAAAGAGCGTTTAAAGGAAATGAGAGTAAACGTTGATGTACTCACGCTAACTGCTACTCCAATTCCCAGAACCCTTCATTTCTCACTGATGGGAGCAAGAGATTTATCAATCATATCAACTCCCCCGCCAAATAGAAGGCCGGTTACCACTGAAATACATGAGTTTTCTGAAGAAATAATTAGAGATGCTGTTCGCCACGAGATCCGGAGAGGGGGTCAGGTTTTTGTTGTTCATAATCGGGTAAGTGATATAGAAAACCTTGGAAATACAATTTATAGACTGGTGCCTGATGCGACTATCGGTATCGCTCATGGTCAAATGGAGGGAAAGCAACTTGAAAAAATAATGCTTAAGTTCATTAATGGAGAATTTGATGTATTGGTTTCTACAAATATTATTGAGTCTGGGCTTGATATTCCAAATGCAAACACTATTATCATTAATCGTGCTCACATGTTTGGACTTTCAGACCTGCATCAAATGAGAGGTCGTGTGGGCAGATCTAATACACAGGCCTATTGCTATCTGATTACCCCTCCAACTTCTGGTCTTACAGCGGAAGCAAGAAAAAGATTATTTACCCTGGAGGAGTTTTCAGATCTAGGAGATGGGTTTAAAGTTGCCATGCGTGACCTCGACATAAGAGGTGCCGGAAATTTACTCGGCAGCGAACAAAGTGGATTACGGTGGTCCTGGAAAATTTTCTCAAGGTGCGCGCGGGAATGGAGGTTCCGGTTT